>NZ_JAAHIG010000045.1:6534-42008 GCF_010692305.1 Moorena sp. SIO4G3
TACCAGACGTTTTTACAAGATTGGGGTTAATTCTGAGACGGGGATTCACTCGGGATATTACTAGAAGCCTTAACATTGGTCCTGATCTTAATGACATCATTACTCGGACAAACGATATTATTCAAGCGGCTAGAACAGACTGCAATCAAAACTTATTAATCATTGTAGATGGTCTCGATCGCCAGGATTATGGCACCGCTGTGAAAATGTTTGAGAGTTCGCTGCTGACAGAATTAGAGTGTCATATCATCTACACCATTCCAATTTCCTTACGATATTCCCCTAGCTTTCGGCAACCCATGGAAAGCTTCCAATGTTTAGATTTGTATAATTTGCCTGTATTTGAATGCGATCGCAATTCTGGTCCCACCTCAACCCCTAACCAAGCTGGTCGAGATATCTTGAAGTCTGTGATTACCGAACGATTGGCTAAAATTAACGAGACAGACCTATTCACTCCCGATGCCTTAGATCTATTATGTGAAAAGAGTGGTGGTGTGATCCGGGATTTAATCCGACTAGCGCGCACGGCTTGTCAGGTCGCCGTGAAGAATAAAAAGGAATATGTAGACACAACCATTGCTCAGGAGGCGATTCAAGAAGAACGCAAAGCCTATACTATCAATGACTATCATTTTCCGGAATTGGCTACTGTTCACCAAACCGGTCGCTTAACTACCAATACCCATCATTTGCCCAAGCAAGGGCACTTTGTGATTTGTGATGAACTTTTACAAAATAAGTATGTCTTAGGGTATGACGGTGACCATACCTGGTTTGATGTGAATCCAATTATTATCCAAGACTTGGAACAGTGGCAAGCTAGTCAGAATTAAGGAACAGGGAACAGGGAACAGGGAACAGGGAACAGGGAAGAGGAACCCACCCCTAACCCCTCCCAGGAGGGGAAGAGGGAAGAGGGAAAAAATAATGTGTACCTCATGAGTCCTAGAAACGCTAGATCAGCTTATCTGCTACGCACACGCGTGCGCGTTGATCTGGAACTATTAAATTCTCTAGTTCTAGGTTTATTCTAAGGTGTTCGCGTAGCGTGAGCTGTCTAGGTTTTGGGTTTTGTTAGAATGAAACAGCCCTGCTTAAAAAGGGGGGAAGGGCATTGGTAATCGGGAATGGAAGCAATGACACAGACACTCTCAAAACCAAAAGACCAACGGCTGATTCACTCTGGGATGAATTGGCAACAATTCAAATTACTGGAACAGAGCTTTGCCGATTCACCAGGAATACGGTTATTCTACTACGGAGGAGAAGTAGAAATCTTGGCAGTTTCTCAAGACCACGAAACCTTTAGCCGCTTGATCGGGATTCTGTTAGCTATCTACTTTGAAGAAAAGGGAATTGAGTTCACCCCTACAGGAAGCTTTACCCAAGAAAAACCAGGGGTAGCCTCAGCACAAGCGGATGAGTCTTATTGTATCGGAAAGCCAAAGAAAATTCCCGACTTATCTATCGAAGTGGTTTTTACCAGTGGTAATCTCTCCAAACTCAATCGCTATCGGGAGTTGGGTGTACCTGAAGTCTGGTTCTGGGAAGATGGTCTATTTACCTTACATCATCTCAGAGCAGACGGTTACGAACGAATTTATACCTCAGAGGTGTTACCAGACCTAGATATGGAGTTGTTAACTAGGTCTGTAGTAATGGCGTCTACAGTTGAGGCAATGAGGTTTTTCAGAAAGGCAATTTCTGAGTAGTCGCGATGGTAATAGGGAATTGAGAATTTAGAATTGAGAATTTAGAATTGATAGGGTTTCTTGCATCTATTATGAGGTACTATTCTCTACCTCATCAATCCAATAAATTAACGATTTTTGTGAATACTAATCACACCACCACACTCCCCATCTCCCCATCTCCCCAGACTTACTCAATACTCACCCATGGAAACAGCCCCTGATCCATTGACTCCCGCTGACCATAATGAGCTGGATAGCTTAGTAACCACTCTAGAACTATCCAGTGGCACCACCATTATTTTTGCCATTGCTCCCGAAAGTGGTCCCAACCATCCAGTGGTGGAGCAGTTTAACTCTGTTGTTAATCAAGAAGCCTTGAGTGAGGAAGGGTTTCAGGTTAGCAACTTTTTCTACAGTCAGGATTCTTTAATTAATTTTATCCACCGTCTTAATCCCTTAGATCAAGAGACCTCTGTCAACACTCCTGCTCCCAGTCGTCCTCTGATCATGGCTTTCGGGATTGAGCAGTTGGACACACCTCGTCGCATCTATGAGCTAAAACGACTGAATATCAGTAGAGAATTCCTGTTTGAGCAGAACATAGTATTGATGTTTTGGCTCAATAAACGAGAATTTTTCGATGAGTTTCGCCTCTGGGCTCCAGATTTCTGGGATTGGCGGGAGCAGATTGTGGAATTTCAAGCCCATCCACCACCCCTGGCACCGTTATTCTATCCCTATCTAGAGTGGTTAATTGCCCAGAATTCTTATCTTAAGTTTAGTGGCGTGATGCAGGTGCAGCGCCAAGTGGATATTTTTCTGGATCAGGTCTATATTTCCCTCAAGGCTGAACCTCAGAAGCGGGTGGTTGATACCCCCGATGCTAGGCATTTATCTAAAGCTAATTTATCTAGCCCTTCGATGCGGATAGATCCGTTGGAAAGGATATCCCAAGATGTTGATACCTCCGATGCTAGGCATTTATCTAAAGCTAATTTATCTAGCCCTTCGATTGGGGTAGATCCGTTGGAAAGGATATCCCAAGATGTTGATACCTCCGATGCTAGGCATTTATCTAAGGCTAATTTATCTAGCCCTTCGATTGGGGTAGATCCCTTGGAAAGGATACCCCAGGATATCGATATCTCTACCAGTACTAAAACTATTTCCGATGCTAGGCATTTATCTAAGGCTAATTTATCTAGCCCTTCGATTCGGGAAGATCCGTTGGAAAGGAGATCCAAAGATGTTGATACCTCTACCACTACTAAAACTATTCCGGAAAAGGTTGATTTAGCCAAAGCCATACGCTATAGTAAGTATAGCGTGATTTTGGGAGACCCTGGTGCTGGTAAAACCACCCTGCTTAAATATCTAGCGCTCCATTTTGCCACTGCTCAACGGGATAACCAGGAAACGGTATTGCCAGGGGAGGCTAACGAGGATTTGGGGCAAACTCGCTTACCGGTGTTCTTTCGGATTGCTGACTATGCGGAACGGCGGGCAAGCCAATTGGACTTGAGCTTGCAACAGTTTCTTAGGGAATTCTCTCAGCAGTGGCAAGCTGAATTTACAAATCAGCCTGATAACGATACTGATACAACCATTTTTGAGCATTTGCGTGACAAACTCCATAGTGGAATGTGTCTGGTGCTGTTGGATGGCTTGGATGAAGTGTTTAATCAGAAAAGACGCCAAGATATAGTTCAGCAAATTGAAGGGTTTGTTAACGAATTCCCTGATAACAAGTTTGTGATTACCAGCCGGATTGCTGGCTATCGGGAAGTTAAATTAAGCCAACGGTTTTCCCATTTCACCATTACTGAGATGGAACCGGAACAGGTGGAGCGGTTTCTGGACCGATGGTGTCTAGCGGTAGAGAAAGCTCAAAGGCCGGATGCGAGTGAATATTATTGGCAGCAGGAAGCGGATCACCAAAGTCAGGAACTTAAGGAAGCGATCGCAGCCAGTGAGGGAGTGAAGCGTATGACTGGCAATCCCTTATTGTTAACGATTTTGGCATTAATTCACCGCAATGGCTCTCGCTTGCCCAATCAACGGGTAAAACTCTATGAATTAGCCGTCCAGACCTTGATCGAAGATTGGCAATTGAGCAAAAAATTGCCTGGTGTTGAGACCGTAGTGCTCAAAGAAAGTCAGGTGATGGCACTGTTGGCTCCCTTGGCTTACTGGATGCATACAGAGAAACCCTCGGGATTAGTCAGTGAAGCAGAAGTTAGGGAAAAACTAGCCGAAATCCATGGGAAGTTCAATGATGAAGACCCAGATTCCCAGAGCGTGCAGTGGCAAATTAATGATTTTTTGCGCAGGGTCAGGGAAAAAACCGGTTTGTTTGTGGAACGTGCCCCTGGTAGTTATGGGTTTATGCATCTGACCTTTGAAGAATATTTTGCTGCTCGGTATATTGCAGATAATGATGTTAGTGAGATTCTCGATATTATTAATCAGCATCGATATGAAGCCCGTTGGCATGAACCAATTTTGTTAGCCTTAGGGTATTTGGGGAGTGAGAATCCCAGACGGATTAATAAGTTAGTTCCAAAGTTGTTTAAACCCTTAGATGACTATCAGCCTAGGATTGATCATGGGGAAATTAAGATTAGAAAAACATCATCAAAGGATGTGGTTTTAGTTTGGCCAGTCTTAGGGGAAGATTCAACGGTTTCATATCAGGAGTCGCCATCGGTATTGCAGGATTTACTGTTTGCGGGTCAAGTTTTGGCTGATGTTGATGTCAACAGCAAGATTCGAACCAGGGTGATTCAGCAGTTAGTCTGGACTTACTTGGGGTTAGAACAAGACGTTTACAATGAAACGATTAAGGGATTGTTGAGGAAGTTACGGGATATTGAAAGGTTTAATCAGAAGGATGAAGTAATTAAGTGTCTCCAAGAAGTAGGTAATAATTTAAAGCTAAGTGAAAAGAGATGGGTGAAGACTCAGTTAGGGAGTTTATACGTAGCTTGTGGTCAAGCTGGAGAAACCTTAGTTAGTGGTGTAAATAAATTTATTGAACAGCTAGTTCAAAATCCAAAGCTTAGACTATTTGTTAATCTAATCAATTTGGTAATAGAGCTAGGGGAAGAGATGACCCCAGCTCTGGAAGCAATTAGACAAGATTCGATTCGGGATCAGCGAAGTCAACAATCCATAGAATTTGTGACAGCACTGTCTTACGTCCGCCCGGATAAGTATGATCAGGCGATTAGGATGTTAGAAAAGATTAATCAAGAACCAGATAGTCTGATCAAGGGTTACATTATTTGGGCAACAGCTACTTGTTACTACAAAAAGGAAAAATATGATCAAGCGATCGCATACTGCCGACAAAGCCTTGAATTTTATAACCAGTTGGATTTACAGGATCATGTAGCCAATTTTTGGTTATTGCTAGCTGATTGTTATCGAGAATCCGCCAAATATCAGCAAGCTCTCGATTGTCAAGACGAAATCTTAGCCATTCATCAGCAACTTGATGACCAATCACTTATAGCATTAACCTACTATGAATTTGGTAGAATCTATCAAGATCGGGGTAAGTATGAAGATGCGATTCCATACTACCAACAAAGCCGCGACCTTTATCAGGAGTTGGATTTACAGCAAGATGTAGCCAATCAATGGCTTCATCTTGCTGATTGTTATCGAAACTGGGGTAAATATCAAGAAGCTTTCGATTGTCAACAGAAAGACTTAACCATCTGTCAACAGCTTGATCACCAACCGAGGATAGCATTATCCAACTTTCACCTAGCTTTAATATATAAAGATTGGGGTAAGTATGATCAAGCAAAAGAATACTATGAACAAAGTCGTGACCTTTATCAGAATTTGGATTTCCAAAAAGGTGTAGCCAATTTGTGCTATTGGCTAGGTGATTGTTATCGAAACTGGGGCAGATATCAGCAAGCTATTGATTCTCAACGCCAAATTTTAGCCATTGGTCAGCAGCTTAATGACCAATCACTTATAGCATTAGCCTACTATCAACTCGGTAGAATCTATCAAAATTGGGGTAAGTATGAAGATGCAATTCCATACTACCAACAAAGCCTTGAATTCTATAACCAGTTAGATTTACAAAAGAATGTAGCCAATTTGTGGTATTGGCTAGCTGATTGTTATCAAAACTGGGGTAAATATCAACAAGCGGTAGATTGTCTACTCAAAACCTTAGCCATTAGTCAGCAGCTTGATGACCAATCAGATGTAGCATTAGCCTACTATCAACTCGGTAGAATCTATCAAGATTGGGGTAAGTATGAAGATGCGATCGCATACCACGAACAAAGCCGTGACCTTTATCACCAGTTGGATTTACAAAAAGATGTCGCCGATTTGTGGTATTGGCTAGCTAATTGTTATCGAGACTGGGGCAACTATCAGCAAGCTGTCGATTGTGAACTCAAAGACTTAGAAATGCGTCAGCAGCTTGATGACCAACCAAATCTTGCTGATGCCTACTATCAACTTGGTAGAATCAATCAAGATTGGGGTAAGTATGATCAAGGGATTTCGTACTACCAACAAAGCCTTGAACTTTATGAAGATTTTGATTTACAAAAAGATGTCGCCAATTTGTGGTATTGGCTAGGTGATTGTTATCGAGACTGGGGCAGATATCAGGAAGCTCTCGATTGTCAACTCAAAAGCTTAGCCATCCGTCAGCAGCTTGATGACCAAGCAGGTGTAGCAAGTGCCTACTATCAACTTGGTAGAATCAATAAAGATTGGGGTAAGTATAATTGGGGTAAGTATGAAGATGCGATCGCATACCACCAACAAAGCCTTGAACTCTATGACCAGTTAGATTTACAAAAGAATGTAGCCAATCAGTGGTATTGGCTATGTGATTGTTATCGAGACTGGGGCAGATATCAGGAAGCTGTCGATTGTCTACTCAAAAGCTTAGCCATCCGTCAACAGCTTAATGACCAACCAGGTGTAGCAAGTGCCTACTCTAATCTAGGTTACATTTATCTAGATTGGGGTAAGTATAATGAAGCGATTCCATACTATGAACAAAGCCGTGATCTTTATCAGCAGTTGGATTTACAAAAAGATGTCGCCGATTTTTGGTTATTCGTATCTTATTGTTATCGAGAATTGGGCAGATATCAGGAGGCTGTCGATTGTCTACTCAAACGCTTAGCCATCTGTCAACAGCTTGATGACCAATCAGGTATCGCATTCACCTACTTGCACTTAGGTAGAATCTATAAAGATTGGGATAAGTATGATCAAGCGATCGCATACTATGAACAGAGCATTAAACTCTTGGACCAGTTGGATTTACAACAAGACCTAGCAAATCCGTGGTATTGGCTAGGTGATTGTTATCGAGACTGGGGTAGATATCAAGAAGCTGTTAATTCTCAACTCAAAGCGTTAGCAATTTATCAACAGCTTGATCAGCAATCAGATATAGCAAATGCCTACCGTCACTTAGCTAGAATCTATGAAGCTTGGGGTAAGCATGATGAAGCGAATACATACTATGAACAAAGCCATGACCTCTATCAGCAGTTGGATTGACAAAAAGAGCAGATTTATGCTATATGCTAGCTGATTGTTATCAAGAATTAGGTGATTACACCAAAGCCATTGACAATTACCAGCAAAGCCTAAATCTCCATCAACAACTGGGTCAAAATGAAAACATTGCGAATCGGTATCGAAAAATTGGTAATAGCCAACGGCTCCTAGCCAGAAATACTCCAGACACAACCGAAGCCCTCCACTTACTCAGCCAAGGGGAGCAAAGTATTGGTCAAGCCATCGAAATTAGTAAAGCCAACGACTACAAAGCCAACCAAGCCAACAACTATACCGCTCTTGGCTTACTCTCTTCAGAGCGCTTGCGCCGATTACCCTCCAACCACCCTACTCTACCGGAACAGATTGAGCAATTTGAAACCAACTATGCCATGGGCTTAAGGTTACTTTCAGAACTTGGAAAAATTGTCAATAGGGCGGAAAAAATTCTAGATATCTCCCGGGCTTACCTAGAGGTAAATGCCTTAGAAAACCTTGACCGAGCGGAAGCGTTAGCCCTGGAATCCCTACAGGTTTTCCTAGACTACAACCGTCGGAAACTAGAAGCCTCTGCTCGCCAGCTCTTAGGGAAAATTTACTTGCGTCGTGTTGAGTGTAATCAACCCAATGCTAAAGCAAGGGCTTACCAATTTTTTACTGAAAGTTTAGAACTTTACCGGAGCTTAGATATTAAGGAAAAAGTGATAGAATTGGAGCAACAGTTAATAGGAGTAGGGAGTAGGGAGTAGGGAGTAGGGAGTAGGGAATAGGGAACAGGGAATCGGGAATCGGGAATCGGGAGTAGTAATAATATTTGACTATTTCAGTACTACGGCGGTTTGCATAACTATCAGGTACACATTGTTTATCCACTTCTGACTTCCGACTTCCCTGTTCCCTCTTATCTCTTCCCTGTTCCCTGTTCCCTGTTCCCTCTTATCTCTTCCCTACTCCCTACTCCCTACTCCCTACTCCCTACTCCCTACTCCCTAACTATGAATAGAGTTGCAGTATTTGGCAATGCTGGCGCTGGAAAATCGACCCTCAGCAAACGTTTAGCTGAAATAACTGGATTACCCCTGGTACACCTCGATTCCATGAAATATAGACCGGGCGGTGCTGAGGTGCCCCATGCCGAGTTTAAAGCCGCCCATGATCACCTCTTGCAACAGGAGCAATGGATCGTTGATGGATTTGGCTCACTCGATACGGTGTGGCAACGGCTAGATGTAGCCGATACCCTGGTCTATCTGGATATGGCTGTGCTGCGACATTACTGGTGGATCACAAAGCGATTTGTTAAAGGTCTTTGGGTGCCACCGGAAGGCTGGCCTGAAAATAGTCCCCTAGTAAAAGGCACACTGAATTCCTATAACACGGTCTGGCTGTGTCATAAAAAGCTAACGCCCAAATACCGGACTTATGTGGAAGCGGCTAAAGCAACAAAGCAGGTTTACCATTTGCGATCGCCCCAAGAGGTAAAGCATTTTTTGCAAACTATGGTTACAGAATTTGAAGGTTAGCTGATTGATTACCTGGTAACAGCATGATAAATATTGATTTTACCAATTCTATCCCCTGATTGTCTATAATATAGTTGCAGATTGTGATCGTTGCTGGGAATGTGACCATGACGACTTTAGTAAAAAATCAAAAAATATACGATGAATTTATTGATTTTGTTGCTCAAGGAACTAGCCCAGAAAGTGTGACTAAGTTTCAATTTTCGGAAGCTACAAAGGAACAGATATACGATTTAGTGGAACGCGCAAAATTAGGAGATTTATCCCAATATGAAAAAAACGAGCTTGAACAGTTTTTAGTGGTCGAACATCTGATTAGATTGGCGAAAGCTAGAGCTCATCAATACCTTAAATCTGTCTCTTAGTATAGAGAGAAGTATATATAAATAAATAAATTATGCCTCGACACTACATGACTAAAGAACTGAAACGATTAGTCAGTCACCGGGCTAAAAGTTTGTGTGAATATTGTCTGATTTCTGAACAGGATAGTGGTGGATGTCAATTTGACCACATTATCAGTGTCAAGCATGGGGGTGAAACGAGTGCGGAAAATTTAGCTTATGCTTGTTTATATTGTAACCTCAATAAAGGAACAGATTTAGGGTCAATTATTTGGCGCACAGGTGATCTGGTGAGATTTTTTAATCCTAGACGAGATCCATGGTCTGAGCATTTTCGTCTTGATGGTGCAATGATTCAATCTTTAACAGATATTGGGGAAGTCACAGCCAAAATTTTGCAGTTTAATAGTAGCGATCGCCTCTTAGAAAGACAATTGCTGATTGAAGTAAATAGATACCCTTCACCTGATGCCTTAAAACAAATGAAAGCATAAATAAAATAATCTTCCTTAGGTGCGCTTGACCCATGAAGAATTAAATTCACCACGGGTCGCAGCTAAAAGCACCGATTGCGCGTAGCGCATATGCTTACCTTTGTATAGGCTAAACTTTAAGTAACTAACTAATCGACCCCTAATTCTGATCATGGAGCATTTCCCTAAAGTCATTCCTCCCCAGATTACCGATATTGAGGCTAGACAAGATTTTTTAAGGTTACTTGTTGAGCGAATGCAACAAAACCCTATTCCTTATGATTCTCCTAAGTTTACACGAGATATGTTCCATGAACATAGCTAAAAGCTTAAATAATTTCTACACATCTTTAATTCTCCCTGATCTGCAATACCCGACTAGCATTAAGAATCGCCAACAGAGCCACTCCCATATCGGCAAATACAGCTTCCCACAGAGTTGCTACCCCCATCGCACCCAGGGCAATAAAGACGACTTTCACTGCCAAAGCAATAATAATATTTTGCCAAACAATACCTAGGGTTCGGCGGGCGATCGCGATCGCTTCTGCTACTTTAGAGGGAGCATCGGTCATAATTACCACGTCGGCGGTTTCGATAGCAGCATCTGAGCCTAATCCCCCCATAGCTATGCCCACATCAGCACGAGCAATTACTGGTGCGTCGTTGATGCCATCTCCCACAAATGCGGTTTTATGGTTAGTTTGGTTTACTGCTGTGAGGATCTTCTCTAAAGCATTCACCTTATCCTCTGGTAAAAGTTCCGCTTGAAAATCATCTATCCCTAGCCTTCGAGCGATAGTATTAGCTATGGTTTGACTGTCTCCTGTCAGCATCACAGTTTTAATCTGCTGTTGGTGCAGTGCTTGGATGGCATTGATGGCATCTTCTTTGAGTTCATCGGCAATTAAGATACGCCCACTGTATTCACCATCCACAGCTAAGTGAGCTACCGTACTATCAGCCACACAGACATGATGGGAAATCCCCTCTCGATGCAGTAAGCGATCGTTTCCTGCGATCACAACTTTTCCATCAATTTGGGCGAGAATACCCTGTCCCGCAATTTCTTGATAATTGTCAACCTTAGAACTGTCAATCGGTTTGCCATGAGCTTGTCGAATCGATTGAGCAACGGGATGATTTGACCCAGATTCTACATGAGCAGCTAATTCTAGTAGTTGCTCTTGACTCAAACCATTGTGGGTAATAATCTTGGTGACTCGAAAGTTTCCTTTAGTAAGGGTGCCAGTTTTATCAAAGACGACGGTTTTAACCTGAGTTAAGGCATCTAAAAACGTAGAACCTTTAATCAAAATACCGCGCTTGGCTGCCCCTCCAATACCGCCAAAATAGCCGAGAGGAATACTAATTACCAATCCACAGGGACAGGAAATCACCAACAGCACCAAGGCTCGATAAGTCCAGGTACTTGCGCTTGCTCCCGAAATTAGCAAAGGTGGTAACAGGGCAATTGCTAGGGAAAGAAAAACTACAACGGGTGTATAGTAGCGGGCAAAGCGAGTAATAAACTTTTCCGTGTCGGCTTTTTTGCTTCTAGCGTTTTCCACCAAGTCCAAAATTCTGGCAATGGAAGACTCGTCAAACGGCTTAGTAACGCGAATGGTTAGCCCTCCAGACTGGTTAATCATCCCTGCTAACACCAGATCTCCTGTTACAACGGTACGGGGGACTGATTCTCCTGTGAGGGCAGACGTATCTAGTTGGGAAGTTCCCTCAATAATCTCACCGTCCAGGGGAACTTTCTCCCCAGGGCGTACCCGAATCATTTCCCCAACAGCAACTTGATCAGGGGAAACGGTTTGTATCTCGCCGTTAACTAGCAGATTAGCAGTATCGGGACGCACTTCCAGCAAGGCTCGAATCGAACGACGCGATCGCCCCACCGCAGACCCCTGTACCAATTCCCCCACCTGGTAAAACAACATCACCCCCACTGCTTCCGGTAGTTCGTGAATAGCGATCGCGCCTATGGTGGCAATGGTCATCAAAAAGTTTTCGTCAAAAATCCGACCCCCCAGGATATTTCGCCCCGCAGTGGTTAGCACTCCCCAACCACAGAGTAAGTAAGCAGGAATCAAGATGGCATATTCAGCTATGCCAAAAGGAGTCTGATGTAAACTATCTTGAAAAATCAGTCCGATTAACAAAAGAGGAGTAGCGATCGCGACCGCTCTTAACTCGCGCCACAAGTTAAATTCATTCTTTCCTTGACTGCTCCCGCAGCAGTCATCATGGGTTGTCACCTCCTTTCCTTGACTGTTCTCGCAGCAGTCATCATGGGTTGTCACCTCCTTTCCTTGACTGTTCCCGCAGCAGTCATCATGGGTAGTCACCTCCTTTCCTTGACTGTTCTCGCAGCAGTCATCATGGGTTGTCACCTCAGCAACGGCTTGAACGGAATGCCCAGAGTTGCAGCAGTCTTGATGATGATGGAGTTGTGCCATAGCAATACCTAACTGTGAACATCTCCTGAATATCTGAAATACTATTCAGATGAAAGATTATTCAAATTATAGTGTAAGTAGCTGTGCCAAATAAATTATTGACAGCGTTTTTTCATTTTTATGAGGTACAAATTATTTTTTATATGTTTCGATATACCAGGCTTAATAGTCCCTAAAATCCAAAAATATGTACCTTACTAAATTAAAATTATCTGGCTGTATTGTAAATACTGTTACAACTATTTCAGTAGATAGACTTATTTATAGCGTTTATCATAGCTATGAGGTACACAATATTTTTTCCCTCTTGCCTCTTGCCTCTTGCCTCTTGCCTCTTGCCTCTTGCCTCTTGCCTCTTGCCTCTTGCCTCTTGCCTGCTCCCTGCTCCCTGCTCCCTAAAACCTAGATATTTGTATCTCACAAGTCTTATAATTGCTATATCTCTGCTCAATAATCAACTTTGATCAAGGTGTTGAGCTACCTCTCGGTAAAAAGTCACAATATGTTCATCGGCAAGGCTGTAGTAAACGTTGCGACCTTGACGGCGATATTTTACTAGCTTTTGCGATCGCAATACTCGTAACTGATGAGATACTGCCGATTCCCCCATTTTTACTATCGCTGCTAAGTCGCAGACACAAAGCTCTTGCTGTGCGAGGGCTGAAAGCAACTTTAGCCGATGGGGGTCAGAAAGAACGCTAAAAAACTCTGCCATCTGTTGCGCTTTTTCCGTTGCTAAAACCTTACTCTGCACCTGCCACACATTATCTAGATGAACTAGGGACTCATCACAGCTTGGAGCATCAGAAGAGTGGACAGTTGGTTTATTTAAAGAACTAGAATCAGCCATGATGAATTATATTTACTACTTAATCTTTAGATCTATGATACTACAGCGTTTATCGCAGTTATGAGGTACAGTTTTCTTTTAGGTTGATTCCCTGTTAGGTGCGCTCTTACCATTAAGAATTAAATTCGCTATAGGTGCGCTTTCCAATGGGCGAGTAAATCCCCCTTGGGTCGCACCTTGAGGGCTTTGCCGACGCGGGGCGCGAACGGGCGCGCACCTCTTTATGCAGCGCATCGCTATTCCCAATTACCTACTCCCAATTACCTACTCCCAATTCTAAATTCTTCATTCTTCATTCTTCATTCTTCATTCTTCATTCTTCATTCTTCATTCTAAATTCTAAATTCCCTACTCCCTTAAAAAAAATAGCCGCAGAAATACTATCCACGGCTAGGAAATTGACCTTATGTGATTCCGTTTTCAACCCTATCCAGACCTGCTCCCATGGGAGCAGACTCGATGATTTTGCCAGGGGGCAAAGCCCCCCAGAAAGTTAATCCGTTAACCCAAAGTTATGTACTTGGTCATCATCGTAATAAATTCCCCAGGAATGCCCGTTGGTTGCAAAGGACTCCACTCAGAAATTTCGGCGTAACGCAGTGCATAGAGGCTATGCATCGTGTTAATTATAGCCTTGCGGGAGCCCTTCAAAATGTGCTTAACAGGGTATTTTTTTGGAGAAGATTCCTGAGGATTATTACTAGGAGTAATATCCTCAGGGTTGTTTTCAGGGTTTGGGCGAAATTCGGAATCCATCTTGGTCACCTTTTGCTTGTTGTTTGCATACTATAATCATAAGGATTAGAAAATAACTTGTCAAGGGTTTTTAGTTTTTTTTGTGCAAAGTAATTTTAAATAAAACCTAAGCTAATCTTTATTTAAATCCCATGGTTTTGATTTTCTTAAATAGATAAAATGAAAAAATAAGAGGGTATGTAGCAATTATTATAATGAATGACAATATTTTTTTAACTTTTACCTATTCTGACTTTACTGCTCCCTGCTCCCTATTCCCTGTTCCCTGCTCCCTGCTCCCTGCTCCCTGTTCCCTGTTCCCTATTCCCTATTCCCTGTTCCCTGCTCCCTGCTCCCTGCTCCCTGCTCCCTGCTCCCTAAAACCAAAAAATTTCGTACCTCACCAAATTTAAAACCGCTATATCACATCAATCCTAAGTTCTAATGTTATTATCCACAGTGCAGGGAATTCTACTACTTTTCACAGTAGGATTGAACCTGCACATTTTTTACTTATATCTAAAATTACAGCAGCAAATGCATCTGTTGTCTGAGCGACTCCCCCTACAGCAAGAGTTAATGGATCAGGCATTTACTGAAATTCACAACAATTCTCTGCAACAGTTGGCATTCGTGATCAGAGAATTGCAGATTCGTGAGATGTCTCAACAGGAATTAATTGAGTATCTGCGTCAGGTGTATCAGGATATCCAGACTAGTGTTGAAAATCTCAAGGAATAAGATTAATTTGTCTCGGTAGACTAACACAGCTAAAATGGTGCTTTAGTAAAATCGCTTAATTCATTGTAAATTAAGGCTTTTTTAAAAAATCTATCCTACTACTTTAGCTGTGCTATGCCACTACAAGAGCGATCGCACTCATGAAAGAGAGCTTCTACTAACAGACCCACGGTTTTATGAATTAATGGCTATTGGTACATCCCACCAAACTGGCGATCGCACTCGACTCGTGTTATAATAACTTTTATGAGACATATCCAAGAATCTGTAATCCACTCGCAGCAATCACAATAAGTGGGTCAAAGACTCATTTAAAACTGAGCCATAGGAACGATTTTAATGAGGTTTTGGAGTCTCAAAATCTAAATCTGGATTAAAAATATGGGTTCTTCAGTACCTACTATGCGCTCATTTTAAGTTAAAAAACTCATAAAGCTTACTCTACAAGCGTTATGAGGCTATTTAATTAACAAAAATTTCGCCCATACTGCCTCTTTCCACTGCTCCGTTCGCGTAGCGTGGCCAACGGCCTCAGTCCCTGCTCCCTGCTCCCTTCCCTAAACTGTTAATTTAGCATAACAAGTACGGAAGAGCCAAATATTCGCGTTTCTGTAAATAAGTTAATTATCATTTATTAGTTTTACCATTTTATTATTGTCGGTTTTTAACCAACAATTTTTCTTATAATGGTTTTGTTTATTTAGAATTTTTTTGAATATATTTCCAAGTGTAATTGGTTATTTTTACGGTTTATCCATAGAGCATTTTTTGATTATACTTTATTTTTAGGATATAGCAATCCTAAATAGGTTGTGGTAATGTTCCAAAACGTGATCCTTGTTATACCTGGGTTTCAAGCCAATCACTTGTCACCAATCATTTAGGGTTGCTATATTATCGGGATGTTTAGTTTAACAAATCAGTTTACTATAGGAGACAAACATGGCTAATAATCTAACCGGCATCGGATATCTTGGCTGTACCTACGACATCTATGGTTACTATGCCCGCGCTAACTCCGTAAATACCAGCAAGCGACTGTTTTCTTTGCCTGACGCAGATACAGAAATCACGGTCTACGGTGATCAATATTCTTACCCCAAGGATGCCATAGGCACTCCTGTTTTATTATACGAAGCTGATGAGAAAACCTCCTCTTACGAAAGTACTGAAGAACTATACACCAAGATGTCAGTTTCTGCCAACTTGTCCGGTTCCTATGGTCTGTTTAGCTCCGAAGTTTCGGCTAAATACTCAGAGTCATACACCAGTAGCAGCTACTTCTATCATGTTGAAAAATCGGGCTATGTCAATTCCTACAAGTTGACCCTGGATCTCGATTATGCGCTGAATAATCTTGATGAGGACTTCAAGGATGACCTCTACAACATGGACGCCGACAAGTTAGTGGCAAAATACGGCACTCACTTTCTCTACGAAGCTGTTTTCGGGGGTCGCTGGTCTTATACTCAAAGCGTCTCAAAATTCAGTTATAGCAGCTCCCAGGAAGCCGAAGTCCAAGTAGAGGCAAACTATGGCAACTACTCGGGATCAATTTCCAGTTCTAACCAGACCGACGAGTCGCAATCGAACAATCAATCTAATGGCGAGTTTTGGTGCATCGGTGGCACTCCCGACACTTTGGAGGACTTTAATGATTGGACTGCATCGGTTTCTGGTAATTTCGTCCTCGTGGACTTTACCTCTGACTCCCTGAAGCGAATTTCGGAGTTAGTGGAGAATGATGACCCTCGCAAAAATGAAATCGACGCAGCCATCCAAACTGTTCTTGATGCAGGTACGAACCCTAGTAGTACTGAGCTCACTACCAGTTCTCAAACCCAAGAGTGGATCGCAGGCGACAATAAAGATATGGAGCTAGACTCAGAAGCCAAGGATGGCTACCCAGTAGTTGGCTTTGGAGGTCTGATTAAGGACAAGAAGTTCAATCTTACTGCCGTGTGCTACCTTAATCTGTCTACAGGCCAACGTCACTGGGAGGTGTTTGGAGACAAAACTACCTTTAACCAGACCGATTACGAAACCCTAGGGGAAGTCCCAGAGGGCTGTGTACTGACAGGCATTGGGTTGAAGGGAGACAACAGCGAATTCAGAAAAATGGTGCTTTACTACCAAGAACTCACCCCTGGTAGCTCCACGAACAACTATCTCGAGACCAACCTACAGTCAATTGCTTTTAAGGGTAAAAACGAAGTAAGTTCTCCTGATAGTAGCTACGAGGTTGAGTTTAATCCCGGTGATAATAATGATATGGTGATTACGGGCATTGCCGTGGGGTACCGTGGCAAAAAGGAAAAGGTCAATTACCTCAAACTCTATCGCAATACTATAGTGGAAAAAGTCTAGTAATTTTAGCTGCCATTACTTTGACCAGACCGTAGTTAAATCACTCGTCTTTACCATTACCCAAAACCCAAAAGCTTATACATTTTAGGGAGAGATGTCAGGAAAACTTTGTCCCATTAAATAGTTGACTATCACATCAATCCTAAGCTCTAATTTTGTTATCTACAGTGCAGGGAATTCTACTACTTTTCACAGTAGGATTGAACCTGCACATTTTCTACTTATATCTAAAATTACAGCAGCAAATGCATCTGTTGTCTGAGCGACTCCCCCTACAGCAGCAGTTAATGGATCGGGCATTTACTGAAATTCACAACAATTCTCTGCAACAGTTGGCATTCCTGATCAGAGAATTGCAAATTCGTGAGATGTCTCAACAGGAATTAATCGAGTATCTGCGTCAAGTGTATCAGGATATCCAGACTAGTGTTGAAAATCTCAAGGAATAATACCGAGTTGCATTCAAAGAGAGTAGATTGGTTGGATAGGGAGATAGGGAGATGGGGAGATAGGGAGATGGGGAGATAGGGAGATGGGAAGATGGGGAGATAGGGAGATTAGCGGAAGAGAAAGTTGTACGTTTGACCGCAACTTAGTATAAAATTAATTTGTCTGAGTTGTTATCTTGATTTAGTTGATAATTTTGATGTTTAAACTATAGATAAGCTGATGTGCTTTTAAATTGGTTATTCTCCGTTATCTGTTCCCGATTCCCGATTCCCAATTCCCGATTCCCGATTCCCGATTCCCGATTCCCGATTCCCGATTCCCTACTCCCTACTCCCTACTCCCTACTCCCTATTCCCAACAGCCCCATCTATCAATTCCTCAATACCATTAACAGGAATAATCGGAGTCTTGAGCTGATCAGCCACTTCTGCCACAGTCATATCATCCAGAAACCGGGTATCACCATGCTTAAGCATCAACCCAGGTAACAGAATCATTTCTCCTAAATCTTTTCCTTGTAATCCCTTCAGTAAATCCTGTCCAGTTAGCAAGCCAGTAACCGTTATCTCCTGACCCCAGTAATCACTAGATAACGCGACCATCCTAATCTCCAATCCTGCCACAGCATTGAAGCGCTCTACCACAGGTTCAAAGGCTTTTTCCACCGCATTACCCACTACCCAAGTCCCCCGCCGGGGGATTTCTAAACTCTTAGGCAACCGTTTAGTAGCAGTAGATTGGAATTGTTTCAAGAACAGACGAATCGAACCGACACCATTTCCAATTTGAGGGTAGTCTCCGTAATCAGATTCTGGAGGTAACTCTTCTCTAGCAATCAAAAACCACTCATCTGCCAACCAAGCAAAGGTAGACCCCAACTGGTGCTTAAATTTCTCCTGAAGCCTTTGAACTTGAGCAATCACTTCCCTCGCTTTTTCCCCAGTAACACTAATTAGTTCATCCTCCTGGGGTCGAAATCGAGTCAATCCCACCGGCACTACTGCCGTTGAAGCCACTGCGGGCAGATCACCAGTATAGAATTGCGCTAAATCTAACAGAGTACGTTCTAAGTGAATGCCATCATTAATCCCAGGACACACCACTACCTGAGCATGAATTTGTAGCCGCCGCTCCTGAAACCACCTTAACTGCTCTAAAATTTGCCCAGCCCGAGGATTTTTGAGTAAGCGTATGCGCACATCCGGCTCAGTAGCATGAACTGAAACATAAAGAGGAGATAGACGCATCCGTTCGATCCGATCCCACTCCGTTTGCTTCAGATTAGTCAGGGTTAAGTAAGACCCATACAGAAAACTAAGCCGATAGTCATCATCTTTGAAATAAAGGCTTTGGCGCTTACCTGGTGGTTGTTGGTCGATGAAGCAAAATGGGCAACGATTATTGCACTGAATCAA
Source organism: Moorena sp. SIO4G3 (assembly GCF_010692305.1). NCBI lineage: Bacteria > Bacillati > Cyanobacteriota > Cyanophyceae > Coleofasciculales > Coleofasciculaceae > Moorena > Moorena sp. SIO4G3. Next base: position 25,154 of record NZ_JAAHIG010000045.1, read on the forward strand.
ACCATCAAATAACGCTGTCTCGAATTCCAGCCCTAAATCGTCATCATAGTCTTTCTCAATTTCGATCACATGAGTCTCACCCGCCCCATCCAGCACTTCCAGTTCTAAAATTTCATCCGCACACAGGAACTGATAATCAATCAAATCACGGGGATGGCTACCATTGATCGCAACAATAGAATCCCCTGGTTCAAATCCAATCTCAGCGGCAATGGAGTTGGGAAGAACCTTTGTGATTAATACTGGACGAATCGAGCTTTGACTCATTTAAACCTTGGACTTCGCGGCAGAAGTCGGGAAGAGAGAATAGGGAACAGGGAGCAGGGAGCAGGGAGCAGGCAAGAGGCAAGAGGCAAGAGGCAAGAGGCAAGAGTTAAAAAATCCTGTGTACCTAATAGTTATGAAAAACGCTGTATATCCAAAATATATATCGAAATCTACAATAGTTGAAGGGATAATTCTCCCCATCTCCCTATCTCCCTATCTCCCTATCTCCCCATCTCCCTATCTCCCTATCTCCCCATCTCCCCATCTCCCCATCTTCCCACACTTCCCACACTTGCGATCGCTAACTATTTTCTAACAGCCCAGTTATGATAGCACCTAAAATTGCGATCCCAAACAATAACCGATACCAGACGAATATCCAGACACCTTGTTTTTTGAGATAGCTGATCATCCATGCGATCGCTACGTAGGAAAATACTGCTGATGAAATCACCCCTACAATCAGTGACATTCCCCCAGCATCCCCGATGCCATCTTTGAGCAAACCGACTAACTCCACTAAACCAGCTAAGGTAATTGCTGGGATGCCCAACAAAAAGGAAAACCGTGCTGCGGTTGCTCGTTCCAAACCCATGAATAAACCAGCAGTGAGAGTTGAGCCAGACCGGGAGACACCAGGCATTAAAGCCAACGCCTGAGCCAAGCCCATCCCGATCCCATCTTTAAGACCTAAATCCTCAAAGTTACGCTTACGCTTACCCACGACTTCAGAAACACCCATCAACAAACCCATCACAATCGAGACATAGGCGATTGACATGGTACTCCGTATCGGAGAATTATCATAATCAGGGATAAAGATTTTAATCAGCAGTCCAAAGAAGACAATGGGTAGGGTGCCCAAGGCAATTCCCAGGGCCATCTGGAAGTCTTGGGATTGGTAATCGGATTTACGGATAGCGTTAAATGCGCCAGTAGTGACTTTACTCAAGTCTCCCCAGAAGTACCACACTACTGCCGCAATGGAGCCTAGTTGAATCACAGCCGTAAACGCAACTCCTGGATCACCCCAGCCTAAGGTCACAGGTACCACTTTTAGATGAGCGGTACTACTAATAGGCAGGAATTCCGTGAACCCTTGTACAAAACCCAGCACCACAGCCTGAAAAATAGTCATGTGAGGCGTAGTAATTGTGGCAGTGGTACTGGTTGAGGATAAGACATCTGGGGCAGGAGTTGTAGCGAGAACCTTCAAGGGGAAGGTAAGGCAGGCGCTAATAACAGCAATGATAGAAAAATTGATAAATTGACGTTTTGATAAGACCATTCGTTCCCCTATTGAGGTTGCTCCAGCTGAATCAGCCAGCCTTAATTCAATCGGTATTCTGGCATAAGTTACCAACAATCGCCAATGAAATCTGGATTCTTAGCAAACATTTTATGATATCCCAATTCCATTCCATCTTGATCCTTAATCCTTAAACCTTAATATTTCATTCTTCTCGGGAATCGGGAGTCGAGAGTCGGGAGTCGGGAGTCGGGAGTCGGGAATCGGGAGTCGGGAATCGGGAGTCGGGAATCGGGAGTCGGGAGTCGGGAATCGGGAATCGGGAGTCGGGAGTCGGGAGTCGGGAGTCGGGAATCGGGAAAAAGTCTAGCAATAGTCCTCGCCCTACCCGTAGCCCACCACCAATGGCTTGGCAAATCTTAATTTTTCATGAGTTTTTGAGTTCAGACTTGAGATTAGATATTTCTACCCTTGCCATACACCACCACATTCAATTACTCTTACCAATATGCCCCCAGGGGGGATATTGGTAATGATATATTAAGTTGAATAAAGATAATTAAAGATAAATAACAAAATTTTGTTGAAAAATACTTGGTTTTCTGGTATAGCCCCAAGAAATTCCCATCAGTCAGGGCAACTACTTCTATCTATCCCTCCTAGGGGAGTTAGTAATCCTCAAGGATGGCTATTATTTGCTGCCGCCTCCTTCCTGGTTTCTGTACCAGTGTTCTTCCAAGCTCCCCTAGTGCGGCTTTTGCCAGTGTTGAGTTTAGCCATCACCCTAGCTTGGGTGTGGCTGGGGGTAAAACTGCTCCAACGTCCATCAACCCAAGTCTGGGGTGACTTGCTGTTGGGATTTAGCTGGAGTTGGCTGGCTGGTTCATTATATTGGGGTTGGTTGCGCACTGAACCTCTATGGCATTTACCGGTAGAGGCAATTGGTCTACCATTTGCTCTGTGGGGATTGTGGCGGGGTTGGGGAAAGGTAGGAAATCTGTTTTACTTAGGTTCGTTATTCGGTACAGCCATGACCGACATCTATTTCTACTTGACGAATCTAATTCCCTACTGGCGTCAGGTGATGGTAGTAGAGCCAGTACTGGCAAAACCAATCTTTCAAAATGCGATCGCACAAGTCCAAACTCCTTGGGGAATTAGCTGGGCAGTGGTTTTGGTTGCTACGCTAGGAATAGTTGGTCTTTCGTCATTGACAAAAGAACAGCCCCATTGGTGGACATTTAGTGGAGCCGTGTTGAGTACAATCGTGGTAGATAGTCTTTTTTGGTTGGCAGCTAACCTAGCATGATGACTCCAGACACTGACCTTAAGGGGTACAGTGTGGGCTTCTTCGGAAGCCTTTGTCATTTATTTATTTATATTTAGATATTTATATTAGGTTAGTGTTGAGCGTTGTCATTCCGAAATGACTCCATCATCCTTTGAATGCATCTACTAGGGACAGCTTATGAGTTTTGCTGGGTCTTTGACAGCAGCAAAACTCAAGCTAGATTAGCAGTAACTAGTCAGTAACTTATTGCTGCTATTGTTTCTCCAACTGCTGCGCTATCCTTCCCTAATCAGCGGTGCGACCCAAGGGCGATTTACTCGCCACGAGGCGCGCACCGTGGGGAAATCTTGGAAAATTGATGCAATGATCAACGTCTCCGTTAACCCTGTTGTTGCTCCTATATCTGTGGTGACTTTGCGATCCACCCCTTACCTACTTATGCCTACTGACTCTGGCAATCACTATATGCCATTAGTTGGTAGCAATTGCTGGACCGTCGGTCGTAGTGATGATAACAATTTTGTACTTTCAGATCGCTGGATTTCCCGAAACCATGCGATGTTGCAGTGTACCGAAAACGGTGATTTCTATCTCATTGATTTAGGAAGCCGTAACGGTACATTTGTCAATGGGCGCAGAGTCAGCATTCCTGTGACCTTGCGCAATGGCGATCATCTAACCTTTGGTCAGACAGAATTGGAGTTTTACTGCCCAGCCAAGGCTCATCAAACTGAACCATCTGAACCTATAGATAAAGATACCCAAACGTCAATATTGCACGTGCGCCGCCTGATTTCAGTGATGGTGGTGGACATCCGAAACTTCACCGTACTCACCCACCAGTTGGATGAAACCACCCTGTCAGTGGCAATTGGCAGCTGGTTCCGGGAGTCTGGAGAAATTCTGAAAAGGTGTGGCAGTTGGGTAGATAAATACATCGGTGACGCAATTATGGCGATTTGGTTTCATGGCTCTAAAGGGGTCAGTGATCAAGAAGCCATGAGTATTTTGCAAGCGGTCAATGACCTGAACAAAATGACTAGCAATCTGTCTAAGGAATATCCTCTGCCCTTCCCATTGCGAATTGGTACTGGAATCAACACCGGTCATGCTATTGTTGGTAACACCACTGGTAGTGGCGATCGCCCAGAATACACTGCTGTTGGGGATACTGTAATAGCCGCTTTTCGCCTCGAATCTGCCACCAAGGAACTTGGTTTAGATATTGCCTTAGGGGAGGATACATACCGCTACCTTTCTAAAATCCGAAAGTCTGAGCTTAGGTTCAAGCAACACACTGTCAATCTCAAAGGTTATGATACTTCCACTATTACCTATGCTGGAACCTATGATGATTTAGATAATTTCTTGCGAATTAATTCTACTCTACCAAGTATTGAATAAGCTTTATTAAAAGCTATCACTCATTATTAGGAATTAAGAATTAAGAATTCAAAATTAAAAATTAAAAATTAAAAACCCAAGATTCAACTTTCAACGTTCAAACAGCTAACCTTTAACTTTCAACAACCTTAAACCTTGGCCAAAAGGCCAAGCTACGCCAACAACCAGCTAACCTTGGCCAAAGGCCACGCTACGCGAACAACTTTCAACTTTCAACTTTCAACTTTCAACTTTCAACATTGCACTTAACTAATCCCTAAACCCTAACTATTAAAATTTGAACTGAGCACCTGCTTCGACTCTAGCATCAAATCCCTCGTCACCTGTACCTAGTTTAGCGTCTATAAATAAACCATTATCTGAATGGTACCTCAAGATAGCGCCATAGTTAAAGCCTGACACTCGACTGTCAAGCCCCACATTGGTAGTGGTGAAATTTCTGACAAAAGCGCCTAGAGAAAAATTATCGATCACTCGTTGCGAAAGCTCTAAATCATAAAATACTTTCCTACCTATCTCTAGATTAAGCTTGGATTTTAAACCGCCGACAGTTCCTAATTCTCCAGTAACATATCCAACAACTTCCCCTTGACTATTTTCTGGCATAAAAGCATTCAGACCTTCTGGAGTATACAGAATAGCAGGAGTCACTGAATACCCTAGGCTTTTTCCCTGACGTGAAAAGGAATAGGCGGCTGTGATTTGGAAAGGATTCAATCGATTCGCAGAACTATTCCAATTAATACTAAAAAACGGCACGTGAGTGATGATGGCGATTGGTTTATTGGTTGAGTCAACCGCTACATGTCGATTCAGCCAATTTACCTCAGCGTAGCTATAGACTCCCACAGTCGGTTCTTTGGTAAATCCATTATCGTCCGAAACATCTGACGGATTGTTTTCTCCAACCCCTGGTGCTGAATTACGAGCCAGATTAAACCAACCTCCTAAGCTGACACCATAGTTGAAATTTTCCGATGTACCAGCTACTAATACTTCTATAGTAGGTAGAGATACATAACCAGCAAAGGTTCTGTCTCGAATACTTCGTTGAGAAGTCTGGGTGAGTGTAATCCGATCAAATGCTATATCAAATGCTCGACCACTGTTGATTGGTACGACAGTGTTATCAAAAGATCTAAATTGTTGCACAAATTGTCTGCCATCAGGACTAGTCAAAATAACATCTACCGCTGATGATTCGTTACTGGGAGTAATCGAAGTATTATTCAAAGGAACTACCCCAGCAATGAAACCCAATGGACCAAAATCTTGGTTAGAAAGTCTTAGTTCAGAAAAAGACGTATCTCCTTGATCCCAATCACTTATATCTCTTTTAATAAAATCAATGGCTCGCTGGTGATTCCCTGTTCTGAGTTGGACTATCCTAGAGTGGTTAGGGCTAATTTTACTAGGAAACGTCACAGTACCCGATACCTGATTGAGACGACTAGAGCGATTAGTATTGGCTAAGGTTTGATTAAGTCTTTGATTGATTTGACGTCGCTGTTGGGGAGTAGCTCTAGTCTTTAAGGTCGCAAATCCTTCATTATTGTCAAATTTTTGTCGAGCGTCTTGAATACTGTGGTCTATATTGTTAAAATCAATAAATTCAAAAACTATCCCGAGTGCCATTCCCAGAGTCGCATTCCCAATTTGGGTCGAATCCAGGTCGCCATCAAAAGATAGGGTTAGGGAAATACCTGGGTTGGAAAAAATACTTGAGTAACTGGCACTGATGTCTACTGGGTCATACTGAATCAGGCTTCGGTTGTGAGATTTACTGATATAAAATCTGTACCAATGCTTACTCTCTTGACTATCAATGTTCAAGTCAACTTCAGTAGCTGTTTGACCAAGGGGAATCCAATGTAAAGAATTTAGATAATAAAAATCTCTTTCCTCTTCAGTTAGGAAAGGATTGACAGATAAATTCAATAAATCATTGGTCATCCCTCCCCCTGGTTGTGCAATCTTAGCGCCAGGGATAGATGTAGTAGGAGCCGTGAAATTCATACCTTCTCCTGTCAAAGGGTCTCCCCAGGTAATTCCCGCTGCTTGTAGAGCCTCTTGAGGAATTATTTCCCCTTCTTCCAATTTGACATTACCATTATCTAACAAAGGTTGTAGATTTGTGGTTGGATAACCTTGCAAAATCCGGGGAGCATTATCTGCATCTAAAAATTGGAATAAAGAGCCTCCACCGCTACGATTCAAGGTTGACCCACTGCCAAGATTGATTACATTATTTTCCAGGACAGTAACATTCGGATCGTTAGTATCAATTCCACTATTAATGATTACGTCACCAGCCCGTATTCCTTCTGGAGTTCTCAATTCTCCAGATATTACCCTTACTGTCAAGTCATTAACCTCAACGTCTCCAACTAACTCTTCAAAATTATTGGGCAAAGCTGAGATAAATTGTAGCCCCCAAAAGGATTGCTCTACAGTCGCTGTTTGGGTGAGTTGAGTATCCCTTGACTTTCCTTGGTAGAGAAGACCACCTTGGAATCCTTGAGTCTCTATAACAATAGTATTGCCATCAAGAACCCAGTAGAATTGACTATCTTTAGGAAAATTAGCAAAGGTAAATCTATTCAGAATGGGATTGTCGTCAGCGAATCTTAACTCTGTCTCTAGGTAATTTTCGTTTTTGTTTGGTCTAAATGATGTCGGCTCAAAGGTTAACTTATCGGTGGGATTAATAATCCAAGGATACTTGGTGGCACTTTGAGTTATAACATCACTGATGGGAGTTTTTTTTGAATTTTCTTGATTTTGGGTTTGTGCTGCTAAGGTGGTTGACTCTGCTTCAGGTGACCTAGATTCAGCAACTTCTGTTTCCAAGACATTTAGATTATCGTCTGGTTGCTTATCAACTCTAAAGTCTTTAAGCTGATCAGAATAAGACGTCAAAAAATCTGAATCTTTAACTTCAAAATGTACGTTTTCAAAAATTTGGTAATTATTAAAATCGGTAGGGAACGTTGGTGTTTGAACAAAAAAATTTGCAAAAAAAAGTAAAATTAGTTGCTCCATTATTTTAACCTAAAATCATCCAGTAACAGCATTTAAACAAAAGCTACAATTTTTGATGAGATTAATTGTTAGTTTTTGCTTATGTGATGCTCCGTATTTTCTGATCAATAACACCTATAAAATTGCAATTTAATCAATTAAAAAAAATTGCTGTATATAAATTTAGATATGCCTATTAAATTTATAAAGTTTTACAACAAAAAAATAGTTGCTTTATAAGCATTCAGCTATAGCGCGTGTCGCGTGAAGTCACAGGCTGGAAGCCTGTGGCAACGCTACGCAAATGGCCACGCCACGAGAAAAGGTTATGCCCATAGCACAGGGGGTGACAACAAGGCTAAAAACTAAACAGGGTGTGGGGTGTGGGGGGTAGGGGGTGGGGAAAATAAAAGCGATGCAGCTTCGGAACAGGGGAGGCAGTGCCTTCATGTGGGGGTTTCCCCCATGAGCAACTGCCGTGGTTTCCCCCACTCGCGCTTTGCATCAAGACAGGGAATTTGGAGTGAGCCGGTGGGATAACAATCGGTCCGAGATCTGATTTAACCGTCCCGTCGCAACGTAGCCAGCTCTTGATCTTCCCCTACACCCATCACCCCACACCCCACACCCCGTCAGTGCCCATAGCGCATAAGCTGATGGCTTACAAATGAATTGTGATAATTTTTGTTGACTGCTCCGAAGCTTCCTGCTACTTCCTTTTTTCTTTGCTAGTGTTGTCTAAAACTATAAAAAATACTCCTAGGATTTCTCTACAGAGAAATTCCAGGAGGCGTGTTCAAAGAAACGTGATTGAAGAGACAGGGTAAACGCATCTAAATTAGTCTTGACAGTAAACCGCGCTATGTGGATTACAGAAAAATTAGGACTCTATAGCGCTTTTCAGTTGAGTGTGACTTAAGCATATGCGCTACGCGAACAGCGGTCAGCCCTCAGCGGTCAGCCCTCAGCGGTCAGCCCTCAGCCAATGGCGAAGCGTTCTCATAAACTGATAGCACCTCAAGTAGCGTGTGCGTAGCACATAAGGTGATAGCTGATAGCTCATAGCTCATAGCTGATAGCTGATAGCTGATAGCTGATAGCTGATAGCTTACTGTTAAAGCTAATAGAGGGTTTATTAATTAAGATGCGTTTGTCCTGATTGAAGAGGAGTAATTTACTGTTAATTTACTCTAGAGCACCCAAGCCCTCGGTACCTGCTCCGGCACGGATTAAAGCGGCTTGATCCTCAACTGCGGTAGCAGCACCTAGAGCGGTTGCAGCAGCGTCAAGGAATGGATTTACTGAGTCAGTAGTGGTAGTAGTGGAGACTGCCGCAACTCCAGTTCCATCTAGGGTGAGGGTATCGATAGTTGCAGTGTCTGTTCCAGCACCGGTGTATGCTGGTGTAACAGTCAATGGACCAGAAAAGTGGAGAGATTCAGGTAAAATCAGCTCACCGGAAACACTGATAGAGCTTCCAGAAGGCCGTGTCTCTACGGCAGATCCACGAATCGCTGATTCAGCATGAGCTGATGTGGCCAGTACAGCAGTTAAGCCCGCAAAAATGAGACCTGTGTTGATGAGAGTTTTGCCTAGAGAAAGATAGTTGTTGTTCATTGTTTTTCGAGCTTTGTGAGTTGATAGTTTATCCTGAATTGAGTTAGTGTTTAACCCGTTTCATAGTTCTAAACTAACCGCCTATAAAGATGGTTGTAAATTAGAAATACTACTGAAAAAATTTAACCACATAACTATTATGTAGTTATAGAAATAGAGATAATACTGAGTTAAAGTAAAAACTCATAATTATTGATTATCCGGAAAGTTTTTACTTTTCTTAAAAAATTTTATTTTCTCTGATAACAAAAAAATTAGTTATTTTTTATCCGGATAAAAATAGAGGAATCGGGAATCGGGAATCGGGAATCGGGAATCGGGAATCGGGAGTAGGGAGCGGCGGAATATGGGGTAGACAGAGAATTTATTGACACTTTCTGGATTTCTCCCGACTCAGTTGGTAGCTAATCTATGGAATAGCAAGATGTGGTAAGGGTATGGCGATTAACCCCATGGGTGTCAATTCCTGCGATGCCAGCACCCCAGCTGAGGATCAGGGTTATAGCGTTACGCCCAAGGCAAGAGGCAAAAGGCAAAAGGCAAAAGTTTACTAAAACAGCTTTTGCTGCTTGTCTAGCAATTCTATTTCCCATGAGGTACAAAGGGATCCCCCTAAATCCCCCTTAAAAAGGGGGACTTTCAGGTTGAAAAGTGTACCTCATAAATGCAATAACCGCTATATCAATGTCCTAACTTTAATGGGTAGTGCTATATTGTTAGCCTCAATTATTCTCCACTTTTCCCTGTTCCCTGTTCCCTGTTCCCGACAACTGCCACGAAGTCTAATGACCTTCATTCCTGGAGAGCTAGTCTGTGAGTGATCGTAACGATTTAATTGAAATTTCTGGTACTGAGAATTCCTCTCGCCGTGGGGATGTCATTTTTGTCCATGGACTCGGAGGTCATGCCCGGGGCACTTGGCACCCCCAAGAACGGCGACATGATAATAATTTTTGGCCTGCTTGGCTGGGGCAAGATTTATCAGATGTGGGAATTTGGTCTCTGGCTTATGAGGTAGAACCGTTTAGATGGAAAGGTAATTCTATGCCTCTGGTAGACCGGGCGACTAATAGTTTAGATCTACTGGATAGCTATGAGATAGGCGATCGCCCAATAATTTTCATTACTCACAGTATGGGGGGACTGCTGGTTAAACAGATGCTGCGCAGTGCTAGGGACTTTGGCAAATGGCAAGCGATCGCATCTGGGACCAGGGGAATTGTTTTCCTGTCTACCCCTCATTCTGGTTCTGATTTGGCAAGTTGGATTAATTATATTGGCACGATTCTACGAACCACTGTCAGTGTTGAGGAGTTGGAGGCGCACCATTCTCGCTTACGGGAACTGAATCTTTTGTATCGCAATGACCACCAGTTTAGCGAAATCCCGATGCTGGTTTACTGCGAAACCAGACCTACCAATGGGATTTTAGTGGTGAATCAAACCAGTGCTGATCCTGGTATTAAGGGGGTTATTCCTGTCCCGATGGATTGTGACCATATTTCTATCTGCAAAGTAGAGGATAAAAAGAATCGAATCTACCGTCAGGTAAAGCGGTTTGTCAATCAGAATTTACAGCCGTTTTCAGATAAATTGACCTCACTACCTTTAGGGACAAGCCCCCTAAATCCCCTAATTCTGGGGGACTTTAACTCAATTTCCCCCCAAAGTTGGGGGGCTAGGGGGGCGAAACTTGCTGTAACAACTCCTCTGCCACCGATTCAACCAAAAGTAGCAGTTAATCCTGATAGTAATCCTGATAGTAAAAAGGAAGACGCAAAAAAAAAAGTTGATGATGGACTAGGTTTAATAGACATTCCCCAAAATCTGCCCCACACCAATGTTTCCAAATTCGTTGGACGCTCAAGTGAACTGGAAACTCTACATCAGCAGCTACAGCAGGGAGAACGGGTGGTAATTTCTGCTATTTCTGGCATGGGTGGTATCGGTAAAACTGAATTAGCCCTGCAATATGCCATCAACTATTGGTGGAAAAAACATTATCTGGGTGGGGTTTGCTGGCTCCAGGCGCGGGATGTGGATTTAGGGACTCAAATTGTAGAGTTTGCCCAGCTCAAAATGAACTTGGAAGTGCCTCAGGAAAAAGCAGGAAAATCTCTCACTCTCGAACAAAAAGCTCAATGGTGCTGGGACAATTGGCAGCCATCGGATAATTTGGTGCTGGTGATTTTCGATGATGTTACTGAATTTGATAAAATTAAACCCTATCTGCCTCCAAATCACCCCCGTTTTAAGATTATTATTACTACCAGAAAGCAGTCGTTAGCAGAGTCTTTTGATCTGTTAGCCCTGGAAGTGCTTTCCGAAGCAGCGGCTTTGGAGTTATTGGAATCCCTAATCGGGGAAGAAAGACTAAACCGGCAGTGGTCGGAAGCCAAAAAACTCTGCAAATGCTTGGGATATCTGCCCCTAGGTTTGGAATTGGTAGGGCGATATTTAAAAATATTTAAAAAGGATTTATCCCTGGCAGATATGCAGCAGCGGTTAAAAAAAAAGCATTTGGAACAGAAATCGCTAAAAGAACCAACTGCTACTATGACAGTACAAAAGGGAGTGGCAGCAGCCTTTGAGTTGAGTTGGCGTGAACTGGATGAACAAGCCCAGCAGTTGGGTTGTCTGCTGAGTTTGTTTGCTTTGGCTCCCATTCCCTGGTATTTGGTGGAAAATTCTTTGCCTGACCAAGATTCAGAGGATTTAGAAGATCTTAGAGATTACAGTCTGTTGGAACTGAATTTACTTGGGCGCACGGATCAGGGAATCTACCAGTTGCACGAGTTGATTCGAGAGTTCCTACGAGACAAAATGAAACGTTACGATGGGGCTGATCAACTCAAGCAGGGATTTGGTCAGGCAATGGTGGCCGTGGCAGATAAAATTCCTTATAGACCAACACTAGAGGATATTGTTACAGCTACTCCCGCCATCCCTCACCTGACGGAAGCTGCTAAAGTACTCTCAGACTGGCTCAAGGATGAAGATTTATACCAACCTTTCCAGGGTCTGGGTTGGTTTTACGAAGGTCAAACAGCTTATAACGAGGCATTATCCTGGTTAAAGGAATGCAAAGAGCTCACCCGCAATCGCTTAGGCAGCGAACACCCCTCTGTCGCCACTTCTCTCAACAATCTGGCATATCTCTACAATTATCAGGGACAGTACTCCGAGGCAGAATCTCTTTTTCTCCAAGCCTTGGAGATCAGGAACAAACTTTTAGGTACTCAACACCAAGACGTCGCCGAATCTCTCGACAATCTGGCATTAGTCTACTTTAATCAGGGAAGGTACTGTGAGGCCGAACCTCTTTTTGTCCAAGCCTTGGAGATCAGGAACAAACTTTTAGGTAAAGAACACCCAGATGTTGCTCTCTCCCTCAACAATCTGGCATTACTCTACTTTATGCAGGGACGGTACTGCGAGGCCGAACCTCTCTATGTCCAAGCCTTGGAGATGAGGAACAAACTTTACGGTCAACAACACCCATATGTCGCCACCTCCCTCAACAATCTGGCATTACTCTACAGGGATCAGGGAAGGTACTGCGAGGCCGAAGCTCTTTTTGTCCAAGCCTTGGATATGTTCAAAAAACTTTTAGGTACTGAACACCCCTCTGTTGCCACCTCTCTCGACAATCTGGCATATCTCTACAATTATCAGGGAAGGTACTGCGAGGCCGAACCTCTTTTTGTCCAAGCCTTGGAGATGAAGAAAAAACTTTTAGGTACTGAACACCCCTCTGTCGCCATCTCCCTCCACGGTCTGGCATTACTCTACAATAATCAGGGAAGGTACTGCGAGGCCGAACCTCTTTTTGTCCAAGCCTTGGAGATGACGAAAAAACTATACGGTAAAGAACACCCATATGTCGCTATCTCCCTCCACGGTCTGGCATTACTCTACCTTAATCAGAGACGTTACTCAGAGGGAGAACTTCTTTTTCTCCAAGCCTTGGAGATGTTCAAAAAACTCTTGGGTAAAGAACACCGACGTGTCGCACAATCTCTCAACGGTCTGGCAGAACTCTACTCTAATCAGGGAAGGTACTGCGAGGCAGAACCTCTTTTTGTCCAAGCCTTGGAGATTACAAAAAAACTATATGGTAAAGAACACCCACATATCGCACAATCTCTCAACCGTCTGGCAGAACTCTACTCTAATCAGGGACGGTACTGTGAGGCAGAACCTCTTGTTGTCCAAGCCTTGGAGATTTTTGAAGGAAAGTTAGGGTCAAATCATCCCAGGACTGTCGGTTGCCGCGAAAATCTTCAAAAATTACGGGATCAGCTGACTTAGGAAGGCAGAAGGAAAGGGAAAGGCAAGAGGGAAGAGGCAAAAGTTAATCAACTATATAGCAATTAAAGTAGGGTGGGCAAAGTAATCTAATCTATCAATACTCACGCATAACCAAACTGTGTCTTGATGCAGTCGCTCATGGGGGAAACCCCCAAGACCGCGCTGCATCGCTTTTTGCCCACCCTACAAGCTAAAAAGGATAGCCTAGAGCAAGTTAATTTTTATGCTAGACTATAGAGGTTTAATCACCAGTATTGCAGTCAGTTATTACTGATGACAAAAGTAGAACAAATTCAAGCTGAAATTGAGGCTCTCTCTAAGGAAGATTTTGTGCGCTTGAGAGAGTGGTTTGCTGAAAGAGACTGGTTACTCTGGGATAAACAGCTTGAAGCTGATATTGCTGATGGGAAGTTAGACTTCTTAATTGAGGAAGCAATGACAGCTAAATCCGAAGGAAAATTACAGGATTTGTAAGGGGTGAATTTCAGTGATGTTAATCCCTGGTTCAGATCCCCCTAAATCCCCCTTAATAAGGGGGACTTTTGAATCTAATTCCCCCCTTTTTTAAGGTCTAGCAGTCGAAGCAAAGCTGTTGAATCTAATTCCCCCCTTTTTTAAGGTTAGGGGGGATCAAAGTTCGATCCCGATTCCCGATTCCCGATTCCCGATTCCCGATTCCCGATTCCCTACTCCCTACTCCCTACTCCCTACTCCCTTATCAAAATTACCGTAACCGTCCCGAACGCAAAATACTAACAATTAGCCACAATCCTAAAAAACTAGCAGCAGCAAACAGGATATTAGTAACCACAGACATCTGGGGAGTTTGGCTTCCTGAAGCCACAATTGCTGCACCCACAATCAGGGAACCGACTACAATACTGAAGGAGAGTCGATTAGCGGAATCATCGATACTGTAACGTAGTTTGTCTAGCTCTGGGACAGTAATATTCCACTTGAGGGTTTCGGAACTGACCCGGTTTAAAAATAATTCGATTTGAGAAGGCGATCGCAATGACAGGCTTTTGAGATCTAAAATAGTTCTCAGAAGGGTTTGTAAGGGATCATCTCCCAGGAGTTGACGCCGAAACACTTCAGTAATCAGGGGTTTGATTTGGTCGAGCAGGTTAATTTCAGGATAAAACCCACGGGTAACCCCTTCCAAGTTAGCTAGGGTTTTGGCATATAAACCCATATTACCGGGTAAGCGGATTTTATTATTGCGCGAGACTTGCAGTATCTCATAAAACACTTCACTAAAGTTGATTTTGGAGAGGCTTCGGTTGTAATACTTGCGCAGCATACGGTCATAGTCATTTTCCAGGCCAGATAAATTGACCGACTCACCTGCTTCAGATAGTTGTAGGGTTAACTGAGCACATCGCTTGCCATCTAAATCTACAATTGCTAAGAGCATCTCGGTCAAAATCTGTTGGCTGCGGGGGTCTAAGCGTCCAATCATGCCACAGTCTAATAAGGCGACACGACCATCCATCAGATAAAATATGTTTCCGGGATGGGGGTCAGCATGGAAGAAGCCATCGATGTAAACCTGCTGGAAAAAAGCCCGAAATAACAGGGTGGTAATTTCCCGTCGCTGGGTCTGGGGGTCTTTGCCCTGTTGAGTTTGTGATAATTGCGCCGATAGCAGAGGTGCCCCTTCCAGCCACTCAATGGTAAGTAGCTTTTGGCTGGTCAAATCCCAGTAAATCTTTGGTATCACTAATTGCTGGGAATCGAACCAGCGGCTATTGGATAGATTACTGCGGAGTTTATCGGTATAGTTAGCTTCTTGGGTAAAATCCAGTTCTGCTTCTAGGGCAGTAACAAATTCATCGGCTATGGCAACGATATCGTAAGTCTTACCAAATTCCGTCAGAGAGACTAAATCTGCTAAGCCCCTAATGATAGCAATATCTTGGGCAACTATCTGGTCAATCCCAGGACGTTGCACTTTCAGAGCCACGTCTTGACCATTTTTGAGGGTAGCCCGATGGACTTGACCAATGGAACCAGCAGCAATGGCTTGGGGATTGATGGTAGTAAAGGTTTCTGAGATTGGCTGTGCTAGTTCTTGCTGTAGCAAGCTTTCTATTTCACTCCAGGCTACGGCTGGTACATTCGCTTGCAAGTCAGTCAGGACTTCAACATAGGCTCCTGGTAATAGGTCGGGACGGGTAGACAGCAGTTGTCCTAACTTAACGTACACCGGACCTAAATCGATTAAGATGTTGCGAAGGACAGTAGGAGTGGGGAGTTGAGGTTCGTCATTATTCTTGTTGCCCGTTAGGAGTCCTCGCATGTAATCCCAACCGTTTCGGAAGACAACTTCTAGGATTTCTCGCTGGCGGGTACTGGTTTGAGTTAGGGAAAACATTGGCTGAGGGTGGTTGAGTCATTTGGTTATATAGTAGACTTCTGGCAAAGTGGGGAATCGGGAATCGGGAATCGGGAATCGGGAATCGGCAATAGGCATGCTAGCAACAAGAATTGATGCCACCACTCCTAGAAGCCTGTGCCACAAGGGCTGGATCGCACAAAAAAAAAATTTTCTGATCTACTTGCCAATCCAGATTAGGTTTGTTAGACTTAATAAGGCGTCAAAAAAAGACAAGCCGGGATAGCTCAGCTGGTAGAGCAGAGGACTGAAAATCCTCGTGTCGGCGGTTCAAGTCCGCCTCCTGGCATATTCTGTAAGCGGTCAGCTTTCAGCCATCAGCGGTCAGCTTATTTTATTCAAAAGCTGTTAGCACCTAAACTAGCGTGGCCTAAGGCCAATAGATGATAGCTGAATACTGATAGCTGAATACTGATAGCTGAATACTGATAGCTGAATACTGATAGCTGATTGCTGATAACTGATTGCTTAAATACAGTTCAATCCCACCAATAGCAAACAACAACGGCATCCCGATCACGTTCACTATCGTCTCCCCATAATGCCCCTTCATATCGGTATCTCAATCGGCGTTTGAGTCGGTAACTGTACTCTTCGTTTGTGCCATCAGTTACCTCTACCGAGTCAGCTCGCCATTTTTTACCCAAATCGATTAGTTGGGAAACTTTCGTATCTTGATTTTCTGCAAGTACGTATAAGGTATCTGCTGGATAGGCAACAAAATGAATAATGCTGTTATCTGGCATTGGACGATAGTTTGCCATTGCCAGCAGGGTATCTAGCAAACCACCAAAACTTAACCCATGTTCATCTGGTGCAAAGACTGGTTTGCTAAACAGAAAACTTGCCCATAAATCTGTATGCTTAGAAAGGTCAGTAATAACTTCTGGGCCATCAAACTGATTGAATCGGCGCTGCCAAACCAAACCAGCAAATAGTTCTTGGGGAGAATAGGATTCAGCAATGGATTGAATTTTAGTCAAGTCAAGCATTGTTATTATGAGGGGTTTCACCTCGCCTAACTTCTTCTGGGTAAAAACGTGCCATGTACTAGGCTACCTCATTGTGCTCAATGTCAGCAGTCAGCAGTCAGCTGAAAATAAACCTCGTTCCCCTAAGGTAGGGTGTTCGCTATGCGTGCGCAATAGCTGAAAGCTGAAAGCTGAAAGCTTACGTGACTCCCAAAGCTGAAAGCCCCGTGTTTTTAAACCGGGGATGAAAGCTCGTAGCGACTTTAGTCGCCGTGAGAAAAATCTCGATTAGTACTCGACACTTTTATATAAAATCGCTATAATAA
>NZ_JAAHIG010000450.1:0-6509 GCF_010692305.1 Moorena sp. SIO4G3
GAGATTAGTTTTCATCAGGGAGAGGAAGGAGAGTTCCATATTGAGTTCACTTTGATAGTTTACACTAGTTCCTGACTACCCTAATTTTCTCTCATCACAATGAATTAGCCCTGCTCCCAGGAGGGGAGTCGGGAATCGGGAGTCGGGAGTCGGGAACTTCGGATAAAATCTTGTTTACCTTATTACTATGAGAACCGATAATTACCCTTAATAAAAATCTCCCCATCTCCCCATCTCCCCATCTCCCCATCTCCCCATCTCCCCACACTTCCGACACTTCCGACACTTCCGACACTTCCCAGCCTGATCAACGCTGACAGTTCGGACAAAAGTGAGTTGAGCGACCGACTAATTTGGTTCGCTGGATGGGGGTGCTACAGATACGACAGGGTTCTCCAGTGCGACCATAAACCCAGGCAATCCCCTTATAGTTGCCATTGACTCCCTGGACGTTAATAAAATCACTAAACGTGGTACCACCAGACTCAATCGCTTTTTGCAATACTTGGATAATCGCGATGGTCAGCTTTTCGATCTGCTCTAACCCCAAATCTTTACAAAGGGTTTCTGGTCGAATACCACTCAAGAATAATGCTTCATCGGCATAGATATTACCTATTCCTGCTACCAGGGACTGATCGAGCAAGGCTGTTTTAATCGCACGCTGGCGGTGATGTAGCTTACTAACTAGGTAATCCGTAGAAAATTCCTGGGAAAACGGTTCTGGTCCGAGTTGCTTTAGACCAGTGATAATGGTTTCTGGTAATTGGGATGGCGGAATCCACCACATTCGACCAAAAGTGCGCTGGTCGATAAACCTTAACTCCTGGTTGTTTGGGAAAAACAATCGCACTCGCGTGTGTTTTGGCTGAGGCTGGTCTTGACTTAGCCATAGCAGTTGACCAGTCATCCGGAGGTGAACACCTAACCAACCGGCTTGATCATTATCTGACTTGGTTAGTTTAGCGAGTAGGTATTTGCCCCGTCGATGCCAATCACTAATGGTGACAGTTTTGAGTTGGGCTAAAAAATCTTTCGGAGAAATAGGGTGGGCGATGGTGCGCGATAGTAACACCTCTCCACCCTGGATTTCCTGGCCTGTAGTCACTTGATTTAGACCCAGGCGAATTGTTTCAACTTCTGGTAGTTCCGGCACGATTGAGTGCTTTAGTTGATCAATGGTGAGTGCAAGCGTGTTAACTTAGCACTCTACAGACACCAGGAACTCAAATTCCTGAGTCTGGCTAGGTTAACCAACTACTTCCAGTTCAGTCGGTGCATAGTTATTGGTGTTCACCCCAGAGGCGCTACCACTGTAGCCAGTGTAGTTTACCCTATCAAAGCGGACAATCACTGGGTATTTGATACCACTTTTGTCTACACTAGCCACAGTTCCCACATCGCCATACCAGTAGGATTCTTTTCTTTTAATCCGAACTTTTGCACCACGTTTTAGTTCTGCCATAAAAAAATTTACCTTACGCTCTAGTTCTACAGCCTACTACTCAATTAGGCTTCTCCGTTGACTTGATTGTGTGAAGTACCCCAACCTGCTTTGCTGAGGTTCGGGCTTCCAATTCTCAGGTCAATTCAGGGACGGTCTTATTCGTCTTTCGGGCTTCCCGCTTCATCCGCCGACGCCTCAACCAGAGGCGCGACCCAAGGCCGGGTTTCCCGGCCTTGGAGGCGCGCGCCTGCTGGAATTGGTCTTACTCAGCGTCCACAGGCAGACCTCCGCCTTCCGCAGAGGTATATTTTGGCGACAGACTTACCTTGGAATTACAGCTATAGCTAACCAGCCGGGGCTTGTCTCTTCCCTGATCTCTGCTAGTACTTTATATACCTTTTATCAATAGGTAGCCTTTTAGTCAGTCAGGCGGGTCATCGACCATTTCCATTTTAGCCCAAGTTGAGGCGCGACCCCGTAATTTAATTCTTCAAACGGAAAGCGCACCTCCATCGTTTCGCTATCCATCCCCACCGTTAAAGACGGTGGGGAATTCTGTGAGTTTTGTTAAGTTTTATTAATTTCCCTCTAGGGAGTCGGGAGTAGAGAATCGGGAGTAGGGAATCGGGAATCGGGAATCGGGAATCGGGAGTCGGGAGTTGGAAGAGTGAGACTACAAACGTTGCCAACTCAGCTTTGATGTCTCCTCATCCAGATGCCAGCGTAATAACTGAGCTGGTTGACCGATGCTGAGGTTTGGCAAACCCATGGCTTGGCGAGGGGAAACCGTTGCGAGGGCAATGCCATTCTCAACGCTACAAATCCCCCACTCGACTAAATTCTCTACTCCTACCAATAAGGGCAAGGTTGTCCCAGATAATGTCCCATCTGCTAGCCGTGCTGTCCCGTCTTTGACCTCTATCTGGCGGCTGTCCCAGGGATAGACGCCATCGGGTAATCCCATTGGTGCTAGGGCATCGCTAACTATAAAAATTCCTTGTTCATAACCCCCAGCACGGAGCAGCAATTGGATCATGGTGGAACAAACGTGCTGACCATCGGCAATTAGTCCACACTGGACACCGGGAGTAACTAGGGCAGCTCCCAGTAATCCTGGTTTGCGGTGATGGAGTCCTGGCATAGCATTAAAGGCATGGGTTACCATGGATGCCCCACGTTCAAAGGCGCTTTGGGCTTGCTCTGCTGTGGCTTGGGAGTGACCGAGACTAACGATTATGTTGCGCGATCGCAAATACGGAATCACCTCACCAATGCTGTCTAACTCTGGCGCTATAGTAATTAGCTTAACCAGCTCACCATAGTCTCCCAAAACTTCCTTGACATTTTCAAGAGTAAGTGGTAAGAGATACTCAAGAGGATGAGCTCCCCGTTTTTGGGGATTGAGAAAAGGCCCTTCTAGATGGACACCCAAGATGCGAGCGGTTTGGGTCTGGTAAGGTTGGGAAGGGATAAATTCAGCAAAAACAGAAAGCGTACGCTGAATCTTCTCGACCGAGGTAGTGACCAGAGTGGGTAGAAACTGATCCACACCCTGATGCCAAAGGAATTGACAAATGTCCTGGAGTAAAGGGATGTGGTGAAAATCGACATCGGTGAAGGCTAAGCCTAGCCCCCCATTAATCTGTAAATCCACACCCCCTAGGGAGACCCAATCCCCACCAACGTCAAGGATAGCCGGGTTAGGAATAGTTTCTAGCTTCGGAAGAGTTTCTAGTTTGGGTGCGATCGCGTCAATAATTCCATGAGCATTAATGTGAATATTCTGTAAACCGTGGTAACTAGGGACACGAGCATTGATAATATCTAGAGTCATTAGGGAATGTGGCGAAGTCTAATTCATCTACCATCAAACATGATCCATGACCAATAACCAACCGTTAATTGGGATTATTATGGGCAGCGATTCCGATTTGCCCACCATGAAAAATGCGATCGCAGTATGTGAAGACTTTGGTGTTCCTTCGGAAGTAGCGATTGTGTCCGCCCATCGCACCCCTGAACGGATGGTAAATTATGCTCAAGACGCTCACAAGCGTGGACTCAAAGTTATTATCGCTGGTGCTGGGGGGGCGGCTCATCTGCCTGGGATGGTGGCGGCCCTAACACCCTTGCCTGTGATTGGGGTTCCAGTGTCTAGTCGTCAGTTAAAGGGTATCGATTCCCTATACTCGATTGTTCAAATGCCTGGAGGAATTCCCGTCGCTACTGTAGCAATTGGTAATGCCAAGAATGCAGGGTTGTTAGCAGTGCAGATTTTGGGCACTCATCAGCCAGAATTACAAGAGAGAGTGCAGCAGTATCGCCAGAATTTAGCGGAATCAGTGATGGAAAAGCAAGCATTACTCGATGAGTTAGGTTATCAGCAATACTTAGGGCAGATGGGTTAATCTGGTTGCTGAGACTTTCAGAAGGTTAACCTTGAAAAAGGCCAAAAACCCCCATTAACTTGGCATCAGGGTAAGCAATTATAGGGGGGATGTGACCGAAAATAATTCGAGCGTAATCCGACTCGTTCTACTACGTTAAGCTGGGGGATCTCAAAAGCATCCCACCGAAGGGCGGCATCTGTTATAAATGAGCCGAGACTAAAGGCAATAGGACTTACGAATAGGAAGTTGAGTTTGGTGTTCAGCTGAAATACCAATAGCCTGTCCACACCAAATCCAAGTCATGTCAACAAAAAATCTAGGAGGTAAATAGAGTTCATGGAACATCGTGGTGTTACAGTATGGTTAACTGGTCTTAGTGGTGCTGGAAAGACCACTATTACTAAGGCATTAGAAGAAAAACTAAACGCCCAAGGATGCAAGCTGGAAGTCTTGGATGGGGATATCGTCCGTCAGAACTTAACCAAAGGACTCGGATTTAGTAAAGAAGACCGAGATACAAACATTCTCCGCATTGGCTTTGTTGCCCATCTTTTAACCCGCAATGGAGTTATTGTCCTGGTATCTGCGATCTCCCCTTACCGTGAAATTCGAGAGGAGGTCAAGCAAAGGATTGGTGACTTTGTAGAAGTTTATGTTAATGCTCCCCTAAACGTTTGCGAAGACCGAGATGTCAAAGGACTTTACAAACGAGCTCGTGATGGAGAAATTAAGAATTTTACTGGTATTGATGACCCCTATGAGCCACCATTAAATCCGGAGGTAGAATGTCGCACTGACAAAGAAGAATTATCAGAAAGTGTGGACAAAGTTCTGAAAAAGCTGGAAGAGTTAAATTATATTTCTAGTACTTGAAGCAGAATCTTTATAGAAAGCTTAACTCAAGAACCCCACCTACACCCTTTGGAGTGGGAGTCGTATCTTGAGACAATTCTTGAGACAATTGTAGAATCTAATTATTATTGCTAGAGTATGCAAAGCCCGGTGTTAAGCCATCCTTCACAAACTATCCCAGCTCACGGTGGTCAACTGGTCAACCGTATCGCTACACCCGAACAAAGACAGGAATTTTTGGAGAAAGCTGAATTTCTGCCCAGAGTCACACTAGATAAACGGGCTGTCAGCGACCTGGAAATGATTGCTATCGGTGGCTTTAGTCCCCTGACTGGCTTCATGGCCAAAGAAGACTACGAATCAGTGGTAGACCGGATGCGTCTAGCCAATAACCTACCGTGGTCAGTTCCAATCACCCTCTCGGTTACCTCTGAAGTAGCTGCTCCTCTGCAAGAGGGGGGGTTAGTCCGTTTGGATGATACTAGTGGTCAGTTTATTGGTGTATTAGAACTGACAGAAAAATATTCTTACGACAAAACCCATGAAGCAGTGCAAGTTTACCGCACTGATGAAGACAAGCATCCTGGTGTGAAAGTCGTGTATGACCAGGGAGAGATTAATTTAGCTGGTTCAGTATGGTTACTGGAACGGTTACCACATCCCCAGTTTCCCACCTACCAAATCGATCCAGAAAAATCGAGAGCCATGTTCTCGGAACGGGGTTGGAAAACAGTGGTAGGTTTCCAAACCCGTAATCCCATTCATCGGGCTCATGAATATATCATCAAATGTGCTCTAGAAACTGTAGACGGTTTGTTTCTTCATCCCTTAGTAGGTGCTACTAAAAGCGACGACATCCCAGCAGATGTACGGATGCGTTGCTATGAAATCATGTTGGAGAATTATTTTCCCAATGACCGCGTGATTCTGGCAATTAACCCTGCTGCCATGCGTTATGCAGGCCCAAGAGAAGCCATTTTCCATGCTTTGGTACGGAAGAATTACGGCTGTACCCATTTTATTGTGGGACGGGATCACGCTGGTGTGGGAGACTATTATGGCACCTATGATGCCCAACACATTTTTGGTGAGTTTGAGCCAGGTGAGTTGGGGATCATGCCGATGAAGTTTGAGCACGCTTTCTACTGCACTCGCACCCAGGGTATGGCTACCGCCAAGACCAGTCCAAGTACACCAGAGCAGAGGATTCATTTATCCGGTACTAAGGTACGGAAAATGCTGCGTGAGGGAGAGTTACCACCACCGGAATTTTCCCGACCTGAAGTGGCAGCAGAACTGGCTAAGGCAATGCATGAGAGCACTTAAAGGTTATTTGGTTGAACGCGATCGCGTTCAACCTGTAACCTTGGCCAATAGGCCACGGGCTTCGCAGCAAAGCGGGACGAAGTCCATCGCGTTCAACCTTTAACTAGTGAACTAGTGAACTAGCTGAACTGGGAATCCCACGGCTTGTGGTCGTGGGAGCGCCAATCCTGGTAGGCTGATAGCTGAAATCTGAAAGCTGAAGCGCGGATATGGGACTTAATCGCCGGACTTTTCTGCAAAAAGCTAGTTTGGGATTGGCAACATTAGGAGTCAGTGAAACAATACTATCCCTCCTAGGGAATAGTGGTTTAGCTGTTCCTGGAATAGACCGTTACTTCCAAGTATTAGCACAACCCCTTGGGCGAAAGTTAGCCCTACTAGTGGGTATCAACAAGTATCCTCGTAGCACACTCTTGGATGGCTGTGTTACTGATGTAGAACTACAACAAGAACTATTGATTCATCGGTTTGGCTTCAACCCGAAGGATATACTA
>NZ_JAAHIG010000451.1:0-6485 GCF_010692305.1 Moorena sp. SIO4G3
CTGCTCCCTGCTCCCTGCTCCCTATTTCAACAGTTAATTTGACTTTTGTCCGACTACTTAACTGTAAATAATTAACGCTAAAATGATGAACCGGGCAGCTTTACCCAACCGGTGTGTAGGGATATGAACTGATAAATTCCTGAAATAGACTGACCAATTCAGCTTTCTTATCCCCCACCATACTATCCACCTAATTTTTTTTATTAGAACATGTTTGAGACATTATAAAATTTTAGTTAGTTAGTCATTGATTCTCACTAGTGGGTTATTGGCTTGCTATTATCCATTATCTATTCTCCATGACCCATTCCAAAATACCTTCTTAGCAAATATTTAGCTAATTGATATAATGTTCTGACATAATTGCCATTTTATCCTCTACAATAGACTTAAGATGCTCAAATTGACTAGTCGTCAAGTAATGATAAGATTGTGGAGGTCTAAAGTTAGCCCATTTTGCCCTCAAATCTTGTAAAGTTACTGGTGGCTCAAAATGTTCTATGAGTTTTAAGCAAATCCCATAACCGACAGCGGCTTCCTCATAATACTCATTAAAATCTTTTTTTTCTATACCAGCATTGTCCTTTACTTTATACCAAAGGATATCCGGGCGGTCTTGAATAACGTCTTCCACTTCAAAAAAACCCGATAAAACCTTATCTGGAGCCGAGACATAAACCACAACAATATCCCCTGGTACTAATCGAGGACGCACCCGACGAAGTTCAATTTTTTTGGTTCCCTTGAATAATTGATTAGCATATTTAGGACGAATTGATAATAACAACACATTGGGCATTGTTAACACGAGTAATTTTTATTAATTTTGGGTGCCTTCTCTATATATCATTGTAAATTGTTCCTTATCAATCCGCAACGGTGATTGAAGTGTTAAACGCTTACCAAGTATTTCTTGAATTTCAGGCAAATCTATAGGATTTTTAAACAGTTCAGTATCACTAAATCGAAGCGCCATCAGCTTTTTATTAGGATCATTTTTGGTAAGCTTCATTAAATCTTCTAATTCATATACACCCAATCGACGAAACTGTTGATGGAGATTTTTAGGTTTGTTTACGACTACTTCATCAAGTCTAGAGCACGCTCTGACCTTTCCTGTGCCGCAATACTTTTTATTATAGCTTACATACCAAAAAATTCTACCAACAACCCCTGGTTTTAAGCCACCATTACCTCGATGGCTTCGATAATAGACAAGTTCACGTTTTAGCGCCAGATCAGTTTCCGATCTCCATAGGAGCTGGTTAGCTAAGTCTTCATCGAATAATTCCTTTGCCCATTCTGCTTGAATAGGAATGATTATAGTAGGAAGATCAGCATCAATAATTTTTGCTGGCCACAGTATGCGTTCAACGTCTAGCGTTGTTTTTACCGCTGTGGTTAATTTATCAGTTTTGAGGGTATCAGCAATTTTTAGGCAAAAGTTATAATCCTGACTTCGATTAGCTAAAGTAGTGAGATAGTCGGATAATTCTGTCGCAGTTATGGCAACCGGAAGATTGGCATTTAAATAACCATCCTTAACTTTAAAAAATGCATCATCTTGAATACCGCTAAGAATAGTGTGATCCAAATAAGGTTCAGTAATTCGTGTAAATGGCAGATTTTCACGTACTGACAGGGATATAAACCAAAAAATTAAGTGCCGCGCCAGGGTTTCTTCAAGAGGACCAGATCTAACCCGAAAAATTGGAATGTTTAACTCATGTTTTTTATGGGTATGATACGCAATTAAAGCTAGGGGATTATTTTCTGACTGGAGAATAATATAACACTTGAATTTATCGGGATTAGCAATAATATAGCCCAGCCTTCCTTGAAAATCACTAAGTTTTTCTCCCTTAGGACTAACCAAAAACCTTTGACTCAAGAAAGGTACCTGATCTAATTTCTGAACAACTTGTCTAGTGATACCTGTACCTGCTAAGCGTACAGGCTGATAGTTAATATATTCGTGAAGGTAATCTAGCTTAACAATTAAACTAGTAGGACTAAGGATTGATAAGTTAAATTCCTCATTGATAGCATCTGCGATCGCTAGTATTTGTGAATTACGAGTCAAAAAAAATGGTGCATCTGAAGCTATGGCTATAGCTAACTGACGCAGTTCAGATTTATTGAGAGTTATCTGAGTTGATAACAAAACCTTGGTTAGAGCGCGACAAGCTGTTTGAAAGTCTTTCTGATTGTAAGGGAGTTGAGTAAAGGTATCGGCTAACTGGCGTTTAGCATTCCTTTGTTTAGTATCATCAATAGTATTGATAACCTTAAATATTTCATTAGTTATACATAACTCCAAGTCAGGCTGTAACCAATCAGCTAGTAGAGAGTCGGATTCTGTCTTTGACCTAGCTTCATCTCCTTGCAAGTCAAAAAACACGCTGGTATCAATGACTGCACATAATTTAGACTCAAGTTTTTGGGTAGCAACCGCAGAAAATAGGGTAGGATGGTCGTGATCGCGCCACCAAACGGTAAGTAGTTTTCCATCCTTGCTCCTTCCGGGTTTTTCAGTCAAAGGAACAAAGTCTAAGTGAGACCACATTTTATGTAATTCATAATCACGACGGCATTTGAGTTTAATGCCGTAAAAGTCCTGAGTGTTCTGACTTAGATAATTAACCAGCTTTCTAGCAATCCCCTTACCACGCCATGATGGCTCGATGCACAGATGAACAATAACGATGATATTATGCCTACGCACCTTCCGGTATAACAAATAACCGGTACACTTTTTTTCAGGAGTAAGAGCCACAAGTATTTGACGAGTTAGTGCGTGTTGATCAAACGCTCCTTCAGGAAAATGACCAAGAGTGGTTGCGTGTGCTCGTCCCAAAGCCTTGACTGTCCTTAGGTGCAGGGATTTTTCATCAATTGTTTCAATTTGAAGCTCTATCTTTTGTGTCACGTTACCAATTACCAATTACCAATGGCCATTACCAATTACTATGCATGCAATCGACCCTATTGTACGTGATTAACCATACCTAATCTTACTGGTTAGAAGGAAACCACTTTTGCTCTAGGTTGGTGAGTTCTCCGTCTTCCTGTAATTGCAAAATAATTCGGTTGATTGGCTCACGATAATGACTACCTTGAGGCAAAACTATGCCGTAGTCTTGTTTAGCAAACAACTCACCTACAATCTGGTATTCTCGGTTTTGTGACGTTTGCTAAAGTAACGTTGGTGAATCATAAACTAGAGCCTGGACTTGCCCCGCTTTGAGAGCTTTGTATGCATCTTCCACCTGCTCAAATTCAATCAGCTTGACTGGCTGTTGATTCATATATCTGGCAGAGGTCGTGTCTGCGACAGTAGCAACCTGTTTTCCGAATAGATCGATAAGATCAGAAATATTCGATTCAAGACGATCAGCTGTGATGGCTGCGGTGAAGTAGGCAACCACGAATAATCCAGTAAACATCCAAACAATTACTACCAAACGCCCCACAACACTAACGGGAGATTTATCGCCATAGCCCACAGTTGTAGCTGATTTGTAAACTCGCTGTAATCCTTGTAGGATCAGGCTTGCGCTAAACTAGAACAATTGAACTATTTAATAACCAAAAGACAATCATAGCAAGGCTTGAAAGCTTCTTAATATTTACTTTACAAATTAGCTCTAAGGTTTCGTATCTGACCTCAACTTCTTCCTATTTTATTCTACAACACTTAGACTAAAGTTTCGGGACTTTATAAGATATTTTGATCACGGCGCTTCAAGCCGCTATGGGCTTTTATCCCCGATCTAAAGAGACGGGTTTTTCAGCTTTTATATTTTTATAAACTTAGGAAAAAAACCAAATGGAAACAAAAAAGAACTTGCTTCCTAAGCAATAATGTTCGTATTATATCACTACTGACCAGAAAAGGAGTGTTTGATGAGATTCCCCAAACAAGTAGCACCAGTCAAAAGACCGGATCTGATTCAACCCTATCGGGCAGTGGATGTAGTTCATGGTCGAGGCCAAGACTTGGTGACTATTCGCATGGACTTGACCCATGGTGCCAATTACAATGACCCAGCACCCTTTGCTTACCCTAGTTATCAGCAACTGAAAACCTCCGGCTGGGGCGGATGGTATTGATGTGGCGGTGCCCCTAGGTCAAACTAAGAGATGGGTAACAGTTACATAAGATGTCGTAAACCGTAACAAACACTAACAAACAGTAAAAAACAATTATGCCAGAAGAAGAAACTAAAACTCCCAGACGCGGTCGTCGCAGAAAAACCCAGGCGAAGCCAAAAGCAAAAGCTGCTCCTGCTGCTGCTTCTCCATCTGTTCAACCAGAGGTTAATGAAGAAAAGAAATCAGTCTTACTTGCTACTGGTCTAGAAGATTATGCACGGTGGAAGGTTATGTTTAAAGACCAGAAGCCAGACAATGACCCCCCTTTCCGTCGGGGACGCATTTGGGCTTAATCAGGGGATAAGGGGATAAGGGAATGAGGGGATAAGCATAGGACTTACAGCAAGTTTCGCCCCCCTAGCCCCCCAAGCGAGGGATTGCTCGCTTGGGGGATTTAGGGGGCTTGCAGCCTGTGTAAAAAGTCTGTATTTCTTTATTCCCCATTCCCTGTTCCGAACTTCCCTATTGGTTAAAACCTGAATTTTTCGGTGTTGTTGAACTCAGGAACTCAGTCCAATCAAGTTGGATCACTTACCCAATAGCCCTTAACCTTTACCCAATTTTTCGTATCACCTGCGTAAGTCTTGTTGGAGAA
The DNA here is from genome assembly GCF_010692305.1 of Moorena sp. SIO4G3. NCBI lineage: Bacteria > Bacillati > Cyanobacteriota > Cyanophyceae > Coleofasciculales > Coleofasciculaceae > Moorena > Moorena sp. SIO4G3. Next base: position 4,751 of record NZ_JAAHIG010000451.1, read on the forward strand.
AAAATATGTCTAGCTTTCGTATTTTTGGTCGCGTACTTAACCGTAACTCTGGTAGAGGGATTCCAGGTCTGCGGGTTGAGGTCTGGGATAAGGATGTCAAGGATGACGATTTGTGCGGCACGGCGGTTACAGATACCCGTGGGGCTTACCAAGTCGAGTTTGATGAATCTGCCTATAGAGATGCACCAAAGGATATCTTGCCTGATGTCTACCTGAAAGTCTTTTCAGGGGAGGAATTGATTAAAAGCACTAAGGACAATGTGCGCAGGAATCTCCCAGCGGGGGAGACGGAAATTGTGCTTGAGGTAGAATTAAGCCAGCCTATGGTTGCTCCTCAACTGCGACAAAAATCACCTCTGCTTGCTACTGGACTGGAAGACTACGGACGCTGGAAGGTTATGTTTAAAGACTACAAGGGAGACAATCAGCTACCTTTCCGTCGGGGTAGGATTTGGGCTTAATCAGTAGGAGAGGGAAATCATAAAAGTCAGCGAAGGCTTTAGGTATTAGGCGTATAGTTTCTGAGCTAATACCTATTCCATGTTTTTATCAATCCTATGTTTACATTTCAAATAAACATGCTATATGATTAATCAAAACTATGGTAAAAAATCGGCTAAAAAAAGTAATATAAAACTATTAGGTATACCCCTAAAATTTAGTATAATTTTGTTTTTACTTATCAGTGGAAGATGCTTGGGAAGATATTTTGCCCAAACAATTCCACTGACCGAAAATCTGATTAACCTCGATTCCGATCACGGCGAACAGTTACTGATGGCAAGCCAAGCCCGAGAAGACTATTTGCCCCTAAGTATTCAGTTTGTGACTCAGGAAAACCTGGCTTACTGTGGAGTAGCTAGTATGGTCATGGTGCTGAATGCTTGATCAATTCAAGCTCCAAAAGCACCGGAATTTAGGACTAACCGCTTCACCCAGAAGAATGTTTTGAATGCCAAAACTGAGCAAGTGCGGATGGCTGAGGTGATTGCTCGTCGGGGCATGACTTTGGAACAATTAGCAGGATTATTGGAAACTTATCCAGTTAGAGCAGAGGTTTACCATGGTGGTGATTTGACCCTGGATCAGTTTCGCAACATAGTGGTAAAGAATTTGCAAGAAGCGGAAAATTTTGTCTTAGTCAATTACTTACGCAAAGCCATTGCTCAGAAAACTGGGGGACATATTTCTCCTTTAGCTGCCTACAACCAAGAAGCAGACCGTTTTCTGATCCTAGATGTCTCTCGTTACAAATATCTTCCGGTCTGGGTCAAGGCTGAAGAATTATGGCAAGCAATGGCGACTAAGGATTCAGAGTCTAAAAAGACACGGGGGTTTGTGCTGGTGAGTACCCGTTGATGGTCAAATTGATGGTCAAATTGATGGTCAAATTGATGGCATTCTCATTAATCTATCAATATTGAGGTTTATTTTAAGCTGACAGCTGACCGCTGACCGCTGTTCGCGTAGCGTGGCCTACGGCCAACGGCTTACAAATTAATCAATGAACTACCCCGTCCTGGTCGTTCGCGTAGCGTGGCCTACGGCCAGGACGGGGTGTCAGCAGACCCGTCCTTAGAACGTGATTTTTGACGCTTCATCTTTCCTAGTTGCTGTTGCGGTCGATGCCCGGTATTATCCGGGGCACCTCCGTTCCAGAACCGTACGTGCGACTTTCACCGCATACGGCTCCTAAGTATCTTTTTGGCTCCAGTGTAATTGCTGGTGGCAGCTT
>NZ_JAAHIG010000452.1:0-6457 GCF_010692305.1 Moorena sp. SIO4G3
GACAAGGCTCCACTATCTTACGGTAACTTGGCCGTAGGCCACGCTTGGCCGTAGGCCACGCCAAAGGCGAACGCGAACAAACCATGAGCGACTGCCGTGGTTTCCCCCATGAGCGACTGCATCAAGAACAGTAATACGACAAAAGCAATGCAGAGGTGCGACCCGTGGCGAATTTAATTACGGGTCAAAAGCACCATTACGGTCTTGGGGAGGCAGTGCGGTCTTGGGGGTTCCCCCCACTCGCTATTGCCGTGGTTCCCCCACTCGCGTTTTGCATCAAGACAGCGTCATAAACAAGTAGCAAAAAAAACTGGTAAAACTAATCATATTGAAAGATTCAATAATACCTGAAGACAAAGGATTAGTCGTCTGGTAATAAAAACTTTGTCATTTTCCAAAAAATTCTAAAATCACTTAGGAGCTATGCTGAAATTTTAATATCTTTGAGCGCTGAGGCGGTTTTTGGCGTTTGTTTATAGTTTGCTCCTATCCCTTTAGTCTAAACTCCAGTAACGCCGAAAATTCAGAAATTGATGGATGATTAATGAAGGAAAAATTTTATGAATACTAATAAAAAATTTACCTCTTTGATAGACCTGCTATGTTATAGAGGAACAAATGAACCGAACCAAAAAGCCTATACCTTTATTTCTAATGGAAAAACAGAGACAGCCAGCTTGACTTATGGAGAATTGGAAAAGCGTTCACGAGCAATCGCAGCTCAGCTTCAGGAGATGGGGGTAACCAGGGGGGAACGAGCATTGCTGCTCTATTCACAGCCTCTAGATTTCATTTGTGCTTTCTTTGGATGTTTATATGCAGGAGTCATTGCTATTCCGGCTCCTCCACCTGATGCAATTCGATTGAAGCGAACTCTGCCTCGACTTCAAGCTTGTGTTAAGGATGCCCAAGTTTCTCTAGTGCTGACTACATCTCAAATTTCTTCTCAGTTCCCAAGTGAATGGCAAAAAGACTTTGGGTATAATAACATGTTGTTATGGTTGTTTACTGAGGAGATATCAGAGCAACTAGCAAACCAATGGCAAGAATTAAAAATTAATCTAGATGCCATAGCTTATTTACAATATACTTCTGGTTCTACATCTACGCCGAAAGGAGTTGTAGTGACCCATAACAATGTAATGCACCATTCTGCCTATATCAAGCAAGCATGGAACTACACTTCAGATAGTATTGCTGCCACTTGGATGCCTTACTTCCATGATTATGGTTTGATTGATGGACTTATACAGCCTATTTATTCTGGTATTACTTGTTACGTAATGTCACCATTGACATTTGTTAGAAGACCGACCTGCTGGCTAGAGGTTATTTCTAAGTATAAGGTAACCCATAGCCAAAGTCCAAACTTTGGCTATGACTACTGTGTTCGTCAAGTTACATCAGAACAATTAACTAATTTAGATCTTAGGAGTTGGAAAACAGCTAGTAATGGAGCAGAGCCAATTCGTAAAGACACTATAGAAAAATTTATTAAAACCTTTGAACCTTGTGGGTTCCGTGCCACAGCTTTTTTTCCAGCTTATGGTCTTGCAGAAGCAACTTTGTTAGTTGCTACCAAGTCTCATAATGATGTGCCTGAAATTTCCTCAATTGCTGCATCAGCACTAGAGAAAAATCAGATTGTTGAGTGCGATGGGAATCAAAAGGGAACTCGATATGTGGTTAGTTGTGGTTTCCCGATTTGTGGAATAAAAGTAATTATCGTCAATCTCAATACTTTAACTAGGTGTGCGTCAGATGAAGTTGGCGAAATTTGGGTATCAGATTTAAGTGTTGCTCAAGGTTATTGGAATAGACCAGAAGAAACAAAGCATACATTTGAGGCATATCTAGCAGATACTGGTGAAGGTCCATTTCTACGTACTGGTGACTTGGGGTTCATCAAGAATGGTCAGCTGTTTGTCACTGGGCGCTTGAAGGATGTAATCATCATTCGAGGTCAAAATCATTATCCTCAGGATATTGAATTTACGGTTGAACAGAGCCACCCAGCACTGCGTAAAAATTCTGAGGCAGCATTTGGGGTTGAGGTAGATGGCGAAGAGAAATTAGTCGTTGTTCAGGAGGTGGAGCGAAGTTGGCTGCGAAAACTGGATTTCGATGAAGTAAATGGAGATATTCGTCAGGCTTTGATGGAGCAACACGAACTACAGGTTTATGCAATAGCATTGATCCAACCAGGTAGCATTCCTAAAACTTCAAGTGGCAAGATAATGCGTCAAGCTTGTCGGATTAAGTTTCTAGAGGGAACTTTGGAAGTTATAAATTCAGGTGGTGGTAATCCAGAACACTTAAGAAGACTAAGTGTTATGAGTGTTATGAGGGCAACTCCAAAAAATGGGGCGCATCTGGGGTAGGAACCAGGGCAAACGCATCTAAAATTAAATTGACAAGTAAGCAAAAATATGATTTTGGAAAATCTGGTTAAAAAATCTGGTTAAGTTGAGCACCAAATATGAGGCTGGCAAAATCATCGTCTCTATCTAGCCTTAGACCGCATCTGGTTTACCCGTATTCGGTCGAAGCACTGCACCCCTTGATCACTGCCATTTCCCAAGATGTGTCAGGCACTCAGCCCTTTTTCTTCTGGTATCCAAGGACTTAGTACTATAACTGTGTCCTTGACTTACTTTTTTCCCGGCGGATGGTGAGTGATGATACCCTCGGTCTTTTAAAGTAGGAGCCTAGGGTCTCTTACGGCTGTGCTGGTCGCAATTGCACTTCTGGGTTTATGTACGCAGTTTTGAGAGGGAGCATGTTACTTATGCACAACATTTGAACTAAATCTCTAGCCCCCTCATGGGTTTAAGCTTGCTCTGATGGTACATAGTTCATTTGTTCTACAACCCAAGACCTACTCCTGTCTTGAGGTCTTGAGAGACCCAAGGAGCGTCTAAACTCCAGTTAGTTGCTGAATTTCGGTATTGATTGGTTTTTTATTTTGCCTTCAACCTTAAACCTTCAACTTTAAACCTTCAACCTTCTGGACTTGGTGATGAATCACTAGATTTGACATCCAACCAAGCTCGGATTTCTTCAACTAACCAATTCAATTCAGCTTCTGGTAATTGTTCGCCAAAGATGTAGGTTTGGGATTTTTGACCAAAGGGTGATGGTCGTTCTACCTGAGTAGTGATCGCAATCCCCCGATGGTATCTGCCTTGTGCATCCCGATAGGCAGTAATATAAACTTCTTTAATTTGTGAGTTTTCTCCTCGATCCCATTTTTTGCGGCTCAAGGATGCCTTAATAATTTCAAATTTTTTGTTATCAAAACAAATACGAACTGCCTCAGAAAAGTCTTTTTCTGAGTTTAATGATGTTATCCACATCACTAAAAAAATTGGGATAGCTAAAGGCAGTAATGAGACTGGAATTGCTAATAAAATTACTAATATTTGAAGAATAAGGTGCTTAAATAAATCCAGTAAAATTGCTACAACTACTCCCAAACCAACACCAACTAATAACCGGCGTTGCCTAGACTTTTCTAAGGTCTTGAAGCGCTGTAGTGAGTAAGAAAATACGCCCTTTACCACCCCTCTAGCTTGTTTTAGGGCATGTTTGAGGGGTTTCATCACTATCATTTCCCAGTGGGAGGGGATATCAATGATCAGTTGTTCTGCTGATTTATGGATACGGACAACAGTGTCTGGCAGACCAGTTGGGGAGGTGTTGTTTGATGGAACCACTGGGTTAGTGTATAGCGCTTCAGTAGCTTGTTTAGCATCACTGAAGCGACGCTCCACAGCTGGTTCTGTAATTTTCTCTAACCAGGTCACCAAGCCAGGCTCAACAGTAGAACCAAGTAGTTGACGAAATTGAATCCGCAAATTTTCCTGAGGTAACTCAGCAGGTGCCACTCCAGTCAGCAGTTCAATCAAGGTCACCCCTAAGGCATACAAATCAGAAGCAGGCACAGCTTGACCCCCGAACTGTTCCATGGGAGTATAACCATAGGTTCCCACCACTGTAAATGTGGCACCCGCAGTAGTTGGTGTAGCCTGCACTGCTCCAAAATCGATTAAATATACCTGCTCATCCTCGCCCCAAATTAGATTGCTTGGCTTGATATCTCGGTGTAAGACTGGGGGGTTGAGCTGATGTAAGTACTGAAGAATTTCTAAAATATCAGCTGCGATAGTATTTACCTGCTGCTGAGAGAATCTAAACCCTTGAGACTGTTGCTGTTTCAGGGATAGACCAGGGATATACTCCTGAACCAGTCCAAACCACAGGATACTCTCATCAAGGGAAAAATAATCCCGATATTTGGGAATCCGAGGATGATCCAGTTGTTTGAGAACTTGCGCTTCCCGCTCAAATAGTTTCAAATCGTCCCATTGTACGGGACCACCTAAAGCCAAAAGCTTGACTACGACTTGCGTGTCAGACTGCGAATCCTGCGCTAGCCAAGTCTGGCGCACTGGATTGTCATTCAGCTGCTGCTGGAGGTAATAGCGATTTTGGAGGACTTTCCCAGATTCTAGCATAGTGTAGTAGGCGTTGAAGCCAGTTCTTTTACTATAGCTTTTGGTGAATACAACATAGTATAAAGAAGGATCCTTGTGAATAAGAGCAATCAACCATGTCCTGTAGCAGTTACAGAAGTATTGGGGCGGTTGCTAAGAGATTGTTGGTCAAAAAATTCTGATTCCCCTAAATCCCTCTGGTAAGCTATCAGCTATAGCGCGTGTCGCGTATCAGCTATCAGCTAAAGGCCTGTGGCCACGCTACTTGAGATGCTTAGGTGAGCTCTTACCATTAAGAATTAAATTCGCCACGGGTCGCACCTTTTGAATAAAATAAGCTGACCGCTGAGCGCTGACCGCTGAATCCTTACTCCCTCTGCCTGATTAACCCCCTTCCATCCCCCTTAAAAAAGCAGATTTGTTTCAAGGGGTGCTAGGAAGGAAATCAAAGACACGAAGCTCTTAGTTTTTAAAATTTGTTTTATGCACAGTACAGTCTATATTCAATAGAATAATAATTACATTTTAGGTAATTTTATTGATTGTTTAAATTTAACTTTAAATTATAACGAAGTGAATAATAAAACTAGATAAAAATTAAATTATTGCCCCAGCCAAGATTCCTAAATACCTATTTTAATTTATGACGGCAGATTATCAATCATAATTTTTACCAAAGCTGGCTATTTTTTTGATAAGGACATTGAATTAGCTTTAATAAAGCCAGTTTACATTCTGGATTATATATTTCTATAAACAACTCGTCTTTAAGATAAGTATGACAAGGATAATTACATAAACATAAATCCCTGTTTTAAAGCTGGAAGTGATTATAATATCGATCAAAAAAATTGGTTATGGGAAAACTAAGTTGATTACAATTTTTACAAATCATGATCTGGAATGTTCAAGTTTTAACTATTTGCAAGAGTAGCTTTTTGGTTAGATTTATCTAACTATAAACTCTGTCAATGAGATGTAGCAACTCTTGTGGAGCATCATCCTTTCCCAAACCGATAAGATAGTTATAGTCTCAAGGAGTTTAATTCAGTAGGTGTTGCAATTGCTGTTGTTGTAGTTGCCCAATCCCAGTGGTTGCCCAATCCCAACTTGAACCTTTTCTGTAATCCAGGCAGACTACCACCAGCCTGTGATGGCATAAAGTCTCTCCCCATCCCTGTTTTTGGCGGAACGGTTTTTGAGCTGGTGGAGCTGTTGCTTGAATAGTTCTATCTGTTGCGTTCTATCGGTTGCGGCTGGGCGGAGATTTGTCAATCTAATTAATTTAGATGTGTTTGCCCTGGGGGGAAGGCCAAACACACAACCAACCACCGTCACGGTTATTCAGTTTTTAAGGCGCGAAACCTTGCCACTTGTCCCTAAGTGTGATATTTTACTTGAGTGCTTATCGATACTGATTTAAAGCCAGCAAATCCCACACCATTTACCCCAACATAACCTCTGGGGAGTGTTGTAATTTGTTTTTACCTGGTAGTCGGTGTCCCACTGCTATCTTCAATGGCCTAAGACTTGGTTTCTTAGGAACCGATTCTGGTCGGGGTCGAGAAGACAAAGATACTGAAGACAATGTGAAATTATTCTTATGATTACTCAGTTAGCACCCAGTAACTGGCGACTCAAGCCAGGTTATCTGAGCTATAGTGGCTATTTGCACGTTTTTTGTATGCCGGGATGCAGGAATAGCGATCGCAATTTCACAGGCAGACAGTTATATGATTTCCGGATAATTACCCTCAATAAACATCTCCCCATCTCCCCATCTCCCCATCTCCCCATCTCCCCATCTCCCCATCTCCCCATCTCCCCACACTTCATCGGGTAAGTCAGCGGGATTGCTCCCGCTTCGTCCCCAAAGCACCGTGCGAACAAGTCTCCAAGTACACGGCGCAACCAATTCCAAAAGAACTCACTTATCTCTGCCACTCTTTTTCCTTGATTTG
>NZ_JAAHIG010000453.1:0-6449 GCF_010692305.1 Moorena sp. SIO4G3
TATGGTAGTCGCCAGAAGTTGATTTACCTGGTAGTGCAAGTAGCCTTGTTGCTGATTGCTGTCCTGTCTGTGGTTATTATCCTATATCGGTCATGGATATGGTTTGCGATCGCATTTATTACTGGGCTGTTGTCTTGGCTTTTAGGGAATCCTTGGAAAGCTATAGAAGAACGATTAATTACCAAGGATTAATGATAAAGTATTAAGGCTCAAGGATACCTCAAGTCCAGTATCATCGGTATTGTATTATAGCGTTTCTAGGACTCATGAGGTACACATTATTTTTTACTTCTTCCCTCTTCCCTCTTCCCTTCCCCTCCTGGGAGCAGGGCTGTTTCATTCTAACAAAAGCAAAAGCCTAGACCACCTGCCACTCAGCCATCTTTGGCCTTCTGTAATTGATAAAAAACCTAAAAATCTAAAAAGATTCAGAGCAATGGTTTGGAGAATAGATAAATTAGTACGAGCTTGGAAGTTATCGATGGGAGAATCATCTTCTTTTAAAATCACATCTTTAATCCAATGGAGCTGATTCTCTATCAACCAATGCCCTCTAATTTTCTGTAAAAAAGTTTCCGCTTTTTCTTTCAAGCTACTAATATAGTAAGCCACTTGATGATACTGTTTATTACCTCTTTTTCCTCGTCTTTCAACTCGGACTAAAGATTTAATCCCACACCAGCTAGTGTTGAGAGAATCTATAGTATTAAATACTGAAACTTGACGCTCTACTCTTCGACCATGACTGCGCTCTTTCTGTAAACTTGTGCTAAGAGGTTTATGAGTATTAGCAACAAATTGTAAAGTTTCATCTAACTTTGTCTTGATGCAGTCGCTCATGGGGGAAACCCCCAAGACCGCGCTGCATCGCTTTTTGATTCTTTTTAACACAGACGATATAATGGTTTCCAGATTCAACTATTGATTGAGTAGTTTTCTTTTGACAGTGCAGAGCATCTAGAGTGAAAACTTTATTTGTAAACGAGGAATCTCTTACCAGCTCATTGACTTGCCAAATTTCTGAACTTTTTTTGTTCTCGAACCGATTCATTGCTAAAACTAGTCCAGTATTTTGGCTATACAAAGAAACTAGTGAAACAAAATTTTGATAAGAGTTGTTATAATTAGTGACAGTGCTTTTCAAGGTTTTTCCATCAATACAAATCCAATCTCTCAACTCATTAGTCTCAACAAGACTACTAGACCATTGATTAAATATTTCCTGAAGATTTGACCAATCTACTCCCATTAATACTCGTCTAATTGTTGAATAAGATGGAACTTTTTTAGAGGCAATCTTAAATTTGTTAACAAGTAAATGTTGATGTGTTTTCGCAAAATAACCAATGGCTCTATAGCCTAAATATCCCTGCATTGTTGCTAAAATTATGATCAATAATACTAACCATAAGGGATGCCTTCTTCCTCGGTTACTGCGAAAGTCCTTGACTTTTTTGAGTTTTTTAACTAGACTGTTCATATCTAAAATTATTTGATAAAAATCGGCGTTCGCTATCATTTTACAATGAGGCGAACGCCATTTTTTAAGTAGATCTAGCTGACAATGAAACAGCCCTGCCCTCCTGGGAGGGGTTAGGGGTGGGTTCCTCTTCCCTGCTCCCTGCTCCGAAGTCCCTGCTCCGAAGTCCCTAAAAACCAGAAATTTGTACCTCACAAGTTGTAGAATTGCTATATGACTAATGAGAAATCACAAATGATTCTCCCTTAGTGCGAAACCCGGAACCTGCATCTGGGTTCCGCACTCACCTTTAATGTTTGATTTCTGCCCAGTGATACTAATTTGTCACTGTGTTAGCCAAAGAACCTTGCTTCTAAACGAAAGTGAATAAAACCTCCGGAGTTTGTAGCACAGTAACCTCAAGGGGACTAACATTCTGAACAATCCCAATTAATTCATCGGAAGATTCAAAGGTACCATTACCGTTAGAATCGACAGAAATAGCTAGTTGATTGGAACTGAAAGGAGATGCCCCTAAAACATAATCATCAAGCTCTCCTACCAATTGAATCGTATCTGGCCCTGCACCATCTCCTTGTCTTCCAAATTCAGTGATCAAAGCATAGTCTTGTGCGCCTCCGTTATCGTAAAGTATCTCATCTTGAGAGAGGCCATTAGCTGGATCTGCTGCTAACCCAAGTACAAAGGTATCTTGACTGGATATACTACCTTGTAAAGTATCAATTTCTCCCGAGCCAGAGTTAACACCGATAGCACCACCGATTAATGTATCCTGACCCTGAGGAAAATCGATGCTGTTACCACCAGCCAGGAAGTCATTACCAGTGCCTCCTACCAGGTAATCATTAAACGGTACATTAGGCTCAGAGGAAGCAAATTGAAGGTCGCCAAAGAGACTATCATTACCCGTTCCACCGTCAAGGGTATCATTTCCTGCCCCACCTTCAATGAAATCATCACCAGTGCTACCCCCAAACAGAGAATCATTACCATTGTCACCAAGGATGGTATCATTACCGGCCCCGCCACGAATGGTGTCATCGCCATCAAAACCCCTCAAGCTATCTTGATCTTGTCCTCCATTGATAAAGTCATTGCCATCAGCGCCAGAGATAGTGTCATTACCTGGAGCGCCCAGCAGGGTATTATTCCCATTACCAAGAACAAATATGCTGTCATTACCATTACCACCATTGATCGAGTTGTTATCCTCACCACCCTCGATTCTGTCATTGCCATCACCGCCATTGATCGAGTCATTGCCTGCATCACCACGGAGGGTTTCATCACCGCTCCCGCCAATAATAGTGTCATCACCACCTTCAGCCACGACAAATGTAAAACCTTCAGTTGATGATTCAAGATCAATTAATTCGCTTTCGTCTGTACCTAGAAAAAATCGCATGTGAGTGTCTCCTTAAAATTGCAAAAATGTTAATTGTCTGTACTTCTCAGCTAGCTCATGACAGGGAATTAATCCCGACCCTGAGCCATTGCCAATGAGGTAGAAAAACTATTTCCCACCATTTCTTAATTTGAGAGGAGTTTGAGTAATCCTAGATAAACTGGAACTGAGTAGGATCGCTGAGATCGAGATTGGTATTATCTCCATTCGCAGTATCAAAAGTGAACGTCGCAATTTGTTCAAACGGTACGGTTGAGGGATCGAGAGTTGACCCAATTGAAAGGGTTAGAAATACTAGAGATCCGCTAGTGGCTCTGATGTCGAAATTATATTGACTCGGATCTCCTGTCAGAATTACAATGTCCTCGCCAATGGTAAAGTCAGTAATGATAGCTCGATCAAAAATACCAGTAGTATTTGAATCACCATCATCGTAGAGTAAGACAGTTCCTTGATCGGTCGATAGTGCCAAAGTAAAGGTATCTGCGCCAGCACCACCAGTTAAGGTATCAGTTTGGTTAATGCTTGTTCCTTGGGCATCAGTACCAATCAAGGTATCATTATTAGCACCACCATTAACATTGTCACTCCCTAATCCACCATAGATCAGGTCATTCCCTGCACCACCGAAAGCACCAAAGCCATTATTGATGCCAGTAGGAGGAGCATCATCTCCTGCACCGAGATCGATAGTGTCGTTACCAGCACCACCATCGACAGCATCATAAGTACCACCTCCAGTGCTAATCACATCATCTCCCTCACCACCTTCGACGTAGTCATTTCCATCTCCAGTGGTCACAGTATCATTGCCCGTATCAGCAATAACCCGTTGATTACCTAAGAGATCGTGAATAATATCATTGCCCGCACCACCTTCAATGCGATCGCTACCCACACCACCATCTAGGCTATCGTTGTCCTCTCCACCAAAAATACTGTCATTACCAGTGCCACCATGAATAGTGTCATCACCAGCTTCACCGTAGAGGATATCTAAAGAAAAAATGGAATCAGGGCCATCTCCACCATAGATTGAATCATTGCCATCCCCGCCAAAAATGCTGTCGATGAATAAACCACCATTTATGGTATCGTTACCATTTTCACCAAGGATTGTATCTAAGCCATCCCCACCATCAATTGAGTCATTACCAGTTCCGCCTTCGATACTGTCGTTACCGTTACCGCCATTGAGAGTATCTGCACCATTTTTACCATCAATAGTGTCGTTTCCATCGAGAGCGTTAACTAAATCATCACCCCCTTGAGCAGGAATTACATCGTCTAAATTTGTACCATTGAGAGTATCGTTACCTGAAGTACCTACAATTCTGGCCATTGTTTTTTTTATCCTTTTAAATTACAAAGATTGACATTGGCAATTCGCCCTCCCCCCTTGCCGTTTTCCCGTTCTATCACTGATATTTAATAGTGCTGCACTATTGTCTTTTCTCAGTAAAACAACCTTGCTTATAAAGGAAAGTGAATAAAAAATCCGGAGTTTGTAGCACAGTAATATCAAGGGTATTAACATTTTTAACAATCCCAATTAATTCATTAAAAAAATCAAATATACCATTAATATTCACTGTTAAACTGGCGTTAGTTACTTAATTTAAAAGTCTGAAAGTCCTCGACTATTTAGCTATTTATCCATCGGTAAAATCATTAAATTATAACTATTTACAGCCCGCCATAAGAAGTAAATTGCCAGAATTACTAACAGAGTACGAAAGCTAAAATTAACCACTTGATTAGGTAGTTTGGGTAGATAGCGGGTACTCAACTGAGCACCGAGCAAACCTCCTGTTCCCAAAATAATACCTTCCCAAAATAAGAGATTACTCCTTTGTGCATGGCCAATACAGGCAGAAATGGATGTAATCACGATCACACCAAGACTAGTTTGAATGGCAACTTTAATCTTTTCTCCTAACAGCAGCATTTGTAAAGGAACCATGATCACACCACCACCAACACCAAACAAACCTGCTAGTAAACCTGCCATTCCACCTGTTCCCAAACGAGCGAGGGTGGGATTAATGCTGTACTCTTCACGGCCATTCTGGTTTGCCATCAACCTTTGACGCAGTATCATCAACCAGATATTTACCAGTAGTAAAACCCCAAAAGCTGCTAAGAGCAAATATGCAGGTATGGTACTAGCTAGAGTCGCACCCCATTGAGCAGTGATTAAAGATGGCAATCCTAACCATATAACCCGTTTAAAATCCACATAACCCATACGCCAATTTTGGATAGTGCCAGAAACGGATGTCATGACAATGGCCAGGATACTAGTTGCCACTGACTCAACAGGTGAATAACCAAGGGAAACTAAGATCGGTACTAAAACTGTTCCACCACCAATACCTAATATTCCTGCGAGTAATCCAGAGCCTAACCCTCCAACAGCAAGAATCCACCAGTCGCTCATTGAGATTCTCTCCATTAATTTAGTAAGAAGAAGAGCCTTGACCATCCAAACGATGAGTTTCATCACCATTCAAAGAAGGTGTAAATACGCAGACAAGGCGCATAGTGCTTTTAGCTCTTAGGTAATGTGAATCGTGTTGATCAAGAGCATACATAGTACCCGGTTTAATCGGATAAATAATATCATTGGCCTCTACTTCACCTTCTCCTTCAATGCAGTAGCATGCTTCGAGATGATTATTGTATTGCAGTAGTGATTCTGAACCAGCATCAACAATTGTGTCTGTGAGGGAGTAACCCATGCCATCTTCCTGAATCAGAAATCGACGACTTTTGCCATTTCCCCAGTCAACATCCCTTTTGGTATTGATGATTGTTCCCAAATCTTTCAGTATCATTTGTAATTACCTCAACTTAATTAGTGATTGACAAGAATTTTGGCGGTGTGTATCGGTTCTAAATCGCGCAGCAGGCGACCATGGGGAGTAATTAACTCGCCGATACGAACGACTAAAGTAGGCAACAGTTTTTGCTTAACTACGAGTTGTTCACCTACTGAGTCATGGAATAACCACTCACCCTCCACCATTTCTAGAACTGTAATATCAGCACGAGAGCCAATTTCGAGTGTGCCGATCTCTGCATCGGCTCTTAAAATACGAGCAGGATGAATGGTTGTGCCAGCAATAACTTCTTCTAGAGTGAACCCTAGAGCCATCAGTTTGGACATAATGCCACACAGGCTATAGTCAAGGGTGGCATCACTGTGGGGAGTGGTGAAGTCTCCATGGACATCACTACTAATGGTATAGGGTTTAAGATTTTGCTCTAGCATGCGGCAAGCAATTTCAAAGCTGAAGTGAATACCATGTCCTAAATCCAGTAGGATTCCATCTTTAACAGCTTGTAAAAGAGACTCTGGTACCCTCTGACGTTTCCCGAGTAGACCATCAGGACGGTGACTATAGCAATGGGTCAGTAGGTCACCGGGCTGCAAAAAAGGCAGTCATCAATAATCCGGTGCTTTGGTACAAGCCCAGAAAGAACCAGAGCGAAGCCGAAAGGCTTGGCATAATAGATCAGTTTTCGACATTTGCGGTTCAAACCGTCAATGTCGAACAATAA
>NZ_JAAHIG010000454.1:0-6390 GCF_010692305.1 Moorena sp. SIO4G3
TAAAATTAGCCCCTGAAATCAAGAGATATATAGAAGACTAAATGAGCTAAAAGTGATCTAAAAAAATCGCTGCTTAATCTTAGCCATACATAAACCTACATCAACTGTAGGGGTTAAATTAAATTATTACTATCTATATTATACTACCCATAGAGTTGATAATTGATTGATAAGGCTAAACTAGAGAGATTGCTCAGCCACACCAGCCTGTCAAATTATACTCATACTACTTATGGTCACACTACCAGAAGCAGCCCATCAGCTAGCAGAAAAGCGTTGCCAACAGCAATCTAATCTGGAAAAAGCCGAACAGGTTTATCTCAATATCTTGGCGGTGTATGCAGTTAATGATTATTTACAGGGTCTAGAATTTGAAACTGATTTATACTCTAGTGATAGCCATAATTCGATCATGCAGACATTCCTAGATGTGGGTGATTTAGTGGTTAAAAATTATGGCAAGCTCGAATGTAAACCAGTCTCACCAGATGCCGAGTTTGTTTACGTCCCAGAAGAAGTTTGGCAAGACAGAATTGGTTATATAGCGGTGCAACTGAATGACTCCTTGACAGAAGCAAAACTGCTGGGATTTGTGGAAAATGTTACAACTAATGAGTTACCGTTAAGGCAGTTGCAGCCGATGGCATATTTTCCAGAATACCTTCAGGATTTACCCAGAAAATCCACCGATAGTCGAGAGGTTTAATGTTGAAGGTTTTCTGTCAGAAGGCAGAATGTAGAATTAAGAATGTAGAATTAAGAATGTAGAAGGCAGAAGGCAGAAGGCAGAAGGCAGAAGGCAGAAGGCAGAAGGCATAAGGCAGAAGGCAGAAGGCATAAGGCAGAATTCCAAATTCCAAATTCTAAATTATACATTCTAAAAGGTTGAAGGTTGTTTAGTAGACCTCTCCAAAAACTTGAAAGTATCTCAGTAACTGCTTTTCAGCCCTCAAATTGACCAAGTCAATTTTACGTTGAATTAACGCTATAATAGGCTTTACGAAGCTATTGATGTTAATTTAGCACCAAAACTATGAGCAGATAAAACTTCAATTGTTTCAGCACTTTCAGAGGCTTTTGTTACTTGTAATACTAAGGCTCCTGTTCTCAATCTTACTAAACCGCATATTGTCAAAATCACCTCAGAATATTTACTAGAATTTAGGCGAAACCTTTCTCCTGCTATTTTAAAAATTTTCACCAATCTAATTCCGTGTTCTACAAATATTCTGTTTGAAGATAATAGCTTGTTATATTTCTTTTGCTGTGAGGTTAATTCACCATTTTTTGGTTTTTTATGGGGAGTTTTTATTTGTTCTTCTCCCACATAAGCTTTGTCTCCACTCAGTCGTTGTTTATCATCAAATTTTTTTAAACTTTCCCGACAAATATTTATATCACTTTTGGGGCCAGGTTTGCCCACGACTACGTCCACAATATCTTCCCCTTTTGGCAACACAATAAATGGGTTTTTAAATGTATGACTTTTCTTCTTCCCAGAATAGAATTTTTTTTGATGATGATAATTTGTTCGCGTAGCGTGGCCTACGGCCAAAGGTCTTTCCCTGACTTGTTCAGCGCTATCTACTATTAACTCATACTCAGTCAAAGCTTCCCGAATTATCTCCGACTCTTCTTCGCACTTTTTTACTTGTTCTAATAAAGAAGCTGGTAGAGCTTCCCTGAAAAGAGATTGCCAGTAGTTAAAAGTAGAGTTTGCTGTAGATTCACTCACCTGAAACTGTAGTCCTAGAAGTTGAAAGTTTATGTGATGTCGTAAGTAAATTAGCGATGCAGCAAGGGAACAGGGGGTTTCCCCCATGAGCGACTGCATCAAGACAACGTCAAAACTATTTGGTCTTCAAGTGATAATTTTTGTGAAGCACCTCCCCCAGGCTTAATTAGCCGGACTTTTTGATTTTGATTTTTTTCTTGATGTTGACGATGTAATAACTTAGCTTGTTCTATCAGTTGAGAGAGTTGTTCATGATTTATCCCTAGCAATCGTTTGGTTTGTTTAGGATTTTTCTGGATATAATTCCAAGTATAACTCATGGATAATATTACTAAAATTAATCTGTTATTATCCTCTTATTTTACCATAAATTTATTTGTTGGAGAGGTCTAGTGCGTAGGGTGCGTTAGGGGCGGAAAGCCTCGGATTTTTCGCCTCGTAGCCAGTGTTGGGATAGTCCGCCCCGTAACGCACCACCAAAAAGCTCACCCTCATTTTCTGTCGTTGCTGAATCAAGGAATGAATATCAGTGGTGTGGGCATCCTGCCTGCGCACAAATGAAACGGGCAAGATGCCCATTCCACAGCCAGATGCCCATTCCACAGCCAGATGCCCATTCCACAGCCAGATGACCATTCCACGGCAAGATGCCCATTCCACAGCCAGATGCCGATTCCACAGGTGCGACCCGTGGCGAATTTAATAATTAGATGCGGAAAGCGCACCTAAAAACTCTTATCATTTCATTATTAAGCAACGCCAATCGGGTTGCTTGGCACTGCCCACCCTAGGATTAATCACTTGGGATCTCCGGATCAGAATTGACCCAAACGATTGATGTTTGGTCGGCAGTGCATCGTACAGATTCACAAAGCTTGCCCATCGGGTTGCTTGGCACTGCCCACCCTAGGATTCTATAATTCTGGCAAAAAATAAAGTTTTGTAAATTAACCCATAAAAATGTGAGCTCAGCTAGATAAGTAAGCAGGTCAGTCTTTCTAATTGATAGCGATGAAAGAGCAAATTAGGCAGCTGGTATGCCAAGTGCAAAGCTATCCACGGGATACTCAAGAGCGGCAGCAAGCTTTAGGAACACTGGTTAAGCAAATTTTGCGATCGCGTAAAATTTGCCGCCCATCCAAAGGTCAACCTCTATCTGGTATTTATCGAGATATTTTGGAGGCAGTGCAGAAACAGCTAACCCAGGATCTAGAGCAGACTATTGATAGGTATAGCCCACAATTTATTTCTGACAGAGAGTGGACATCTTGGCGAGATATGGCCTTTAAAAAGGTAATAGATAACTATCGCCTTGAACAACTCGCCATAGAAGCGCAAGGACAAAAAACTCATACTAAAGAACGACTGTATGCTTTAACAGAATTAATCAATGCTTTGCAAATTTCCGGCAAACTGTACCATCCCCCTGGCTTTTCTATTGATGTTTATCAAGATGCAGTAATTAGAACCTTAGGGTTTGTATTTCAAAACATCAATGTCTACAATCCTGACAAGGGCAAATTTCTGAAGTGGGTGAATTTTCGTCTTTATGTGATGTTACAAGAAGTCCGCAAAGAACTTAACGAACCCTTTATACAATCTCAATACAACAAAGTTTTTAGAACTCAATCTGATTTGAAACGTCTGATTAAAAAGACAAAAAATGATACGGTTTTGCTTTGGTTTCAGCTAATCCTTAAAGGGAGAATTACAGTAATAGATCAGGGATGGCAAGTTTTTTATATCCTGATTGTCTTATTAAACTTATCCCAGTTACTAACCAAAAAACCAATTTATGTCAATACATTATTGTTCGAGATGGCTCAAGCATCTCTCCCTTTATTATCAACGTTATCTGGACTAAATAAAAAATTAATTACTATCGAAAATATACCACAATCGGAAATAGATATTCCCTTGTCTGAAAAAGTAAGACAATACATTGATGAAGACCCTGATCGGCTATTTCAAAAGCATATTAGAAACCATCCTGAAGCAACGTTTCAAACTATCGCTTTAGCCTATCTAGACGGAAAAAAATGGAAAGAAATATCTAAATTATTCGGAATTAGTGTTCCTACACTAAGTCATTTCTACCAACGTTGTCTTAAGGAAGTAGCTCCTAAGATTAAAAAGTCTATACAGGAATAGTTGGCATAAAATCATTATAATATCAAGATAATTAACCCAACTTATACTAGTTTAAAATATACTAGGGTGTTTGCAAAGATGTGATTGATTTAACTTCGACATTCAGCTAAATGGGCTCAGGCTGCTTAATACCGTTTCAGGGATGTTAAAAATTAAAAGGCGCTGGGAACAGGGAACAGGGAACAGGGAACAGGGAACAGGGAATTAAAAAGCTTTTTAGTAAGCATATGCGCTACTTGAGGTGCGTGCGCGTTCAGCCGTCAGCCGTCAGCCGTGAGCTAAAGGCTCACGCGTGCGCGTTCAGCTTTTTGGCACAGGCTTCTACGCTGGGACTTCACTCAGATTAAACCAATGCTTACTTGTTTTATTCAAAAGCTGAGAGCTGAGAGCTGAGAGCTGAGAGCTGAGAGCTGATAGCTGATAGCTGATAGCTGAATACTTACGCTTTTTACATAGCGCTGCATCCTTTTTTTTAAGTATTTTTAAATCAAGTTAATTTTTACCTATCAAAGAAAAAAATGATAGGAATTTATGTTACAGTATTGGTAGGCTGATTTTAGGGAATTGGGATAAGACCAGAGCATCCCAAATTAACATTTATTAATCAAAACAAACTCAATACTATTTTGTTCAGAAATATTATTCACCTAGGACTTAGGATGACTAGCTAGATTATGCTCCTACGTTAGGGAATACTATGATTGGACTCAGCACAGGATGTAATCATGACGTCTACCATTAAGTCGTACATTAAACCCTTAACCTTTAAAGTTCCGCTAGCTTTAGCAGCACATCGCAGAGCAAAGGAATTTCAACAGCACCAAGCTAATTTGACTAAAGCCAAACAGGTTTATTTCAATACTCTGGCAGTGTATGCAGTTAACTTTTACTTGCGGTGTATGGGATTTGAGACAAACTTAGAGGAAAGCGACAGTTGGAACCCAGTGATGCAAACCCTGATGGATGTTGCGGATCTGAGTGTGAAAAATCATGGTAAGTTGGAGTGTAGACTTGTTTTACCTGAGGCTAAGTGTGTCAAAGTTCCAGCAGCAGTCTGGCAGGAACGAATTGGTTATGTGGCGGTGGAGCTTGATCAAGCATTGGAGGAGGCAAGTCTGGTAGGATTTGCTGATACAGTGCTAACAGAAGAATTACCCCTCAACCAATTGCGAACCCTGAAAGAGTTACCGCCACACATTAGAGAGTATCGGCAATCTCCCCTATCCCAGGCAGGGGCAAAGCAGTGGAGCCATAGTCATGGTTTCAAACCCAAGGTCTTGTGTACCGATGGTTCACCGTCCAACACTATGCAAACACACCCTACCCAACAACAGCAACCACAAAATCAGACACCAGTAGTGCGATTAAGGCAGTGGTTAGAGAATAGTTTTGAGGCAGATTGGAAGACAGTGGAAACTATCTTACCGCCAGCACCGGAGCCAATGCTTGATTTCAGAAGTTTCCCCTTTGATCAACCTAGTAAAGGATTGCATACTACCGTGGGAGTAAAACGAGGTAAGCTACTCGGTTCGGAAATTGCCTGGGGTGCCGAGAAGGTGGCTTTATTTGTGGAGCTACATCCAACGGATTCACCCAAAATGAATATATTCATTGAACTCTTTCCTCCTGGTGGTGCAGACCGTCTTCCCAAGAATCTACAGATTATGGTGCTGGATCACGAGGGAATTGCGGTGATTCAAACCCAAGCCAGAGAGACGGAAAATATTAAGTTGCAAGTAAGTGGTGAACCGGGAGAACATTTTAGCATTAAGTTAGTTTTGAATGATGTTAGTATTACAGAAAATTTCTTAATCTGACCTTAGGGGGGATTGTGCTACCAATATGCTTCTTAAACAAGCGCCTTGTTTTAATCAGATTATTAATTAGATATCTAGCATTTATCAAATAGGTGAGGTACATTTTGGGGAGTAGGGAGTAGGGATTAGGGATTAGGGATTAGGGAGTAGGGAGTAGGGAGTAGGGAGTAGGGAGTAGGGAGTGATCCATGGGAAAATTGAATGTACCTCATTAATATGATAAGCACTACCCTCGTCTTATAAGTGTTGTGAAATAGTTCATCCCAAATCCGGGATAACCCTTTTTTAATTTATCCCACGCAGGTGGATTTGGCTCCTATAGTCGCGACGTCTAGTCGTCAGGGATAACGCTTATAACAGGGGATTTGGTATGATTATAGAAAAGCCCGAGTAACCAGGGCTGGTTTTTTATTGAGAAACTGACTCAGGGAAAGCATCGTCTATAAATCCATCCCTATTGCATAAAATTTATTAAAAAGTAACGGGTAATGGGGAAGATTGTTATCGATTACTAATACTTAATACCTAATAACTAATTACCAAAAATGGGAAAGTTAGTTGTCCTGAGTCTAGATGGTGATTCCCAGCAGCAGGGGTTTCAGGTACGCTTAGAAATTGGTGAAGAAGGGTCACGCCCAACACTCGAAATGACAGGTTACTTGCCTGCAGCTTCAGAACTGACTACTA
>NZ_JAAHIG010000455.1:0-6387 GCF_010692305.1 Moorena sp. SIO4G3
TCACAACACTATGGCGATTGTCACTACAATCAATCCATTCAAAGCCGTCCTGGTCAAAATCCTGAGTATAAAGCGCCGGTTCCCTGCGATAGAGATAATTCAGGTCACTAATCAACTGCTTTAAATTTTTATGGGGTTGATATTGCAACAAATCCCATTCCAAATCCCCCCAGACATTCCACTCACTCCACTGACCGAACTCCATACTCATGAATAGAGTTTTCTTACCTGGGTGAGCAAACATATAAGCATACAGACAGCGGAGATTAGCAAACTTGAGCCACTCATCCCCAGGAATTTTCCCAAGCATATTACTCTTGCCATGAACCACCTCATCGTGAGATAGGGCAAGCATATAATTCTCAGCATGGTTGTACCACATGCTGAAGGTAACATTATTCTGGTGGAACTGGCGAAACCAGGGATCCATGCTGAAGTAGTCTACTATATCATGCATCCAGCCCATATTCCACTTCAGATTAAATCCCAAACCTCCTAAATAATTTGGCCAAGACACCATCGGCCAATCCGTTGACTCTTCCGCAATGGAGAGAACACCAGGATAATAACCAAAAATCACCTGATGAGTTTGCCTGAGGAAATCCACCGCTTCCAGATTTTCCCGACCCCCATACTGATTTGGTATCCATTCTCCATCCCCACGTAAATAGTCCAGATAGAGCATAGATGCTACGGCATCCACCCGCATGCCATCAATGTGGTACTTATCAAACCAAAACAAAGCGTTAGCTACCAGAAAATTCCGCACTTCGTTACGGCTATAGTTAAAGACTAAGGTTCCCCACTCCTGATGTTCACCTTTACGGGGATCGGCGTATTCATAGAGATGAGTACCATCAAAGAAAGCCAAACCATGAGCATCTTTGGGAAAATGACCGGGTACCCAATCCAAAATTACCCCAATCCCATTTTGGTGGCACTGGTCGATAAAATACATCAAGTCTTGTGGGTTACCATAGCGCGAGGTACAGGCATAGTAACCGGTAACCTGATAGCCCCAAGAGCCATCAAAGGGATGCTCCGCCAGGGGCAAGATTTCGATATGGGTGAAGCCCAATTGCTTGATATAAGGAATTAATTTTTGGGCTAGTTCTCGGTAAGTCAGGAAACGGGCTCCTGGTTTGAGGTCTGAAACGGTTACCACGGTTAGGGTTTCACCATTTGCTCCCTGAGGAATTTCACCTGAAGAACCATGAAGCCAAGAGCCCAGATGTAGCTCATAGACAGAAATCGGTTGCCTCAAGGGGTCAGTGTGACGCCGATGCTCCATCCAGTGGTGATCATGCCACTGATAGTCATCCAAGTTGGTAACAATCGAAGCAGTTTTCGGTCTGACCTCTTGTTGGAAACCATAGGGGTCAGATTTCTCGTAGATATGACCTTCGGAATTTTTAATCTCGTACTTGTAGGATTCTCCCACTCCCAGTTCAGGAATAAAGAGTTCCCAGATACCGGTGGTTCCTTTGCGCATCTGATGTTGACGCCCATCCCAATGATTAAAATCCCCGATCACTGAAACATTACGAGCATTAGGTGCCCAAACGGCAAAATAGACTCCCTCAACCCGATCAATTTCTGTAGGATGAGCCCCCAGTTTCTCGTAGATGCGGTGATGATTCCCTTCTGCAAATAGGTGCAAATCAAACTCGGTTAGTTTGGCAGAACGGAAGTGATAGGGGTCATAGCTAACCCATTCGCGTCCGCCTTTTTTAATGCGCAGTTGGTAATTAGCCAGCCGAGGTGTTTCAATTTCCACCTCAAAGAAGTGAGGATGGTGTACCGATTGCATTGGGTAAGACTTCCTTTCCGTTGGCAGAACTACCCATGCTGCTTCTGCATTTGGTAGATAAGCCCGCACCACCCAACTCACCTTACCATCCTGCTCAAATTTATGGGAACCAAGCACCTCAAAGGGGTTATGATGTTGGTTTCCTACGATCTGGTCAATTTGTTCGGGATTAATTCTTGAATACATTCAGGGTAAACAGGCTCAGGGGGTGACAACAAGGCATTAAACTAAACAGGGTGTAGGGTGTGGGGGGTAGGGGGTGGGGAAAATAGAAGCGATGCAGCTTCGGAACAGGGGAGCCAGTGCCGACCTGCGGGGGTTTCCCCCACTCGCGCTTTGCATGGCTGACAGGGAATTTGGAGTGAGCCGGTGGGATAACAATCGCTCCCAAACCTGATTTAACCGTCCCGTCGCAACTCCGCCAGCTCCTGATCTTCCCCTCCTGGGAGGGGTTAGGGGTGGGTTACCCTACACCCATCACCCCACACCCCACACCCCGTAAAGCTTTTAAGGCAGTTTGTCACCCCGTCGGGTAAACAGGTCTGGGAGTATCACCGTTAGAACGGAAGGATTGTCCGAAACAAATCGCTCAGTTGCAACAGAAAAATCAATTCTCGAATCTGGGGGTCAAGGCCAGGGCTGGTTGAGCGTTGTGCTATGGCATCTTGCAGTTGGGCGTATTCAGCGGGATTCATTGGCTTGCCATCAAGAGGCGATCGCGCTTCAATAATAATCTCAGTTCTCAACACCTCTTCTGGTAGATCTTCCGGAGGTGGTAAACACCAACCTGGTCTAGCTATAAGTATAGCGATAGTTAATTCTAGGCCAATTCCTAACAATTTCAACAATTTAGCCATCACCAACAAGATTGATTACTTCAATTGAGTCGTTAATCAAATCCTATGTGACGTACTCCCGACGTTGCCCTAACGGGACAACGCGGGCTTCTTGCCAACACCAGGTATCCCTTCGGTTACTCGGCAAGCTTTACTGCTGACGGGACGCCCCACCGCCAAATTCAATATGTTTATTGCCGCATTCACATCACGATCCGCTGTAAACCCACAGTGAGGACAAGAATGGATGCGGTCTTTTAATTTTTTAGGGACTTTCGTTCCACAATTGGAACAGTTTTGGCTGGTATTTCTGGGATTCACTGCCTTCGTGATTAGTCCAGCATTTAAGGCTTTGACTGATAAGATAGACAGAAATTGACCCCAACCAGCATCTAATATAGATTTAGCTAATTTAGTTTTCGCTAAACCTTTAATGTTCAACTTTTCATGAGCTACTAAATCATGATTGTTTAGTAATCCCTTTGCTGTTTTAAAATGAAAGTCTTTCCGAGTGTCAGCAACTCTTTTATGGGCTTTGCCTAATTTGCTAACAGCCTTTTTCCTGTTGTTACTACCTTTTTTAGACCGACTAACAACTTTTTGGATCTTCTTTAGCCGTTTTTGAGCCTTTCGATAGTATTGGGGTATTGGTACCTCTGAACCATCAGACTTAACAAGAAAAGACTTGAGACCCATATCTATCCCAATGGGATTTTCAACGCTATCTACTGGGATAACCTCTGGAACACTATCATCTTGGATTGACAACGTAACATAGTAGCCATCAGCCTTTCGGGTTATGGTAGCTGTTTTGATTTTGAATCCTTCTGGGATAGGTCGGTGATAAATTATCTTGACTTTGCCAAATTTTGGAAGAGTCAAGATGTTGCCATTTATAGGATTCTTGGATAGAGAAGGAAAAGTAAACGACTTGTATCTATTTTTACTTTTAAATCGAGGTCTTCCGCTCTTTTTCCCATTACTATCTCCCTTAAGAAACCGCTTAAAAGCCAGATCTACTCTCTTTACGCAATCCTGTAATACGTGAGCGTGAATATAACTATACCAAGGTCTATCTTTCTTTAGCTGAGGTAGAGTTTTCTTCTGGGAAAAGTAGTCAGGGTTATTTCTTAGATCTGGTAAATGACAAACAAGGGGACAAGAATTAATAGGACAGCGATTCTGCTCAAACCAATTAAACCTGTCTGCCAACAAATAGTTGTACTGATGACGCAACATGTCCAGCCATTTCTCTACTTTTGCAATTTGCGACTTTGCTAGTCTTAATCGGTATTGATATGCATATCTCATTTTTGTCCTCTTGCTTATCGACCTATTGTTAGTCTAACATTTGGGGATCCATATGACAATCCAAAATACCGAAAAGATGAAAGATAAAAAGTTGATAGTCAGAGTAACTGAATTTGAAAAACGACAATTAAAACAGGAGGCCGATAAGAGAGGGATGACACCCTCTGAGTTGATTAGAAGCTTGATAGCTCGTTTCCCTATCCCCCAGGATTCCTAATTGGTGACTCCGTTTCACTCCATCACCGGGCTATCCTTCCTAGAGACGAAACCTGATTGTTAGTGGAGCCTTGTCTTGATGCAGTCGCTCATGGGGGAAACCCCCAAGACCGCGCAAATCACGCTAATCATAAAGTTTTCACCAAAGGTGCGCTTTCCTTGTCTTGATGCAAAGCGCGAGTGGGGGGAACCCCCAAGACCGCGCTGCATCGCTAGGCGAATTAAATTCGCCACGGGTCGCACCTCTTTTATGCATAACCGACCAACCATAAAGGCGACCCTATCCTTACGGTAACTTTGAGACGCTGACCAAGCACGGGTACAGCGCGGGGCTGCCGCCCTAAAGCTCAACCGATTCAGCACTGCCTGTGGCGTCTGGATTAATCAGTGTGGCTGTGTGATTGATTTACAGGAATAATTTCTATTGATGGGATTGGTTTTTTGCTCTAACCTTAGGGTGATAGCTAGGGTTATTGGTGCGCTCAGGAGTTTTTTTCTGATTTTTACTACTAATTTCTAGGCTATCACAAATCCTCGTCTGTCCCTAACTCACGATTCCTCCTGAATCTGAGCTGATGCTAAGATAGGTGCGTTCTAGCATCATCTTTTTAGCTAGTAATAACTGCTACCAAGTTAATCCTGGTCAGTAGCGCTTCTTGAGTTAGCTGACTAGCCTAAGACCTCTGAAGTCTCGGCCACCAGATTGTTTTCCTGCCCTGATTAAACGTTACCGGTTTCCCATAGGTTTTTCCAACAACTAAGGAGTTTTTTATGAATGCTGTTCCTCGCTCTGCTCGTAGTCAAAGAAATCGGTCTCAGCAATCATTGGCTATTTCAAAAGACCAACGTTCTAGGATAGCACGACCACCAACAGATACTATGATGTCACCGAAAAACCCTAAGCCAAAGGTTGAAAATGTGAGTGTTTTGCAGCAGCAAACACCAATTTTTTTGAAAGCCTTACTATTTTTAAAACTGGGATCAGATATAGTAACATTTACACTAATTGCTACTGCTGTCACCGTTTATTCCTGGACAGTTTACAGCCAGCAACAATGGACCCAAGAGTATCGTAAGCTAGAGGAGCTGCAAAGAGATGAGCGCAATATGACAGCAACAACGGAAGTGATCAAAGATCAACTCGCTCAACAGGCTGAAAATCCAGCTACAGGGCTGGTTACTCCCAATCCAAGTAATACAATTTTTCTCAAACGAGCTCCTGAACGTCCTCAGCGCCAGCCATTTACCGCTTTCACGAAACCTCCTGAGCCAAAACCCAAGAAAATCACACCCCTGGGTTACTAGTTTTTGGCCTAGGTATAGGGCGAATGAGGGTAGGTAAAACTCTGTTTAGCTATATTTAGTTAAGTAGATCTTTATAAGTATATTTATTGAAATACATTTAATTAAGTGTGTCTGTTTAAGTATATTTATTTAGGTATATTTGTTAAAAATGATAGTCAGGTAAAACCTTATGAAGCCCGGTAAGTCACTGGGAAACAACCGTTTGAGACTGCTAATGATATGGGTAATAATGATGGCAGGCGGCAGTGGGCTGTTGCTAAATTTATACCGTTTGCAAGTTTCAGAGGGATCGTCCCTAGAGGAAAAAGCACGGCGGCAGCAAATGGTCTATATGCGGCCCTTTGTACCTCGCCGTCCTATTGTTGACCGCAAGGGGAATGTTTTAGCCATCGACCGACCTGTCTATACCTTATATGCTCACCCGAAGTTGTTCAAAAAATCCTTACAGGAAATTGCTGCTTTGCTGGCTCCGATGATCAAAAAAACACCAACAGATTTGGAGGAGCAGTTCGGTAAACGTAAGAGTGGTATTCGCTTGGGCAATACGATCCCAGAAGCGATCGCAGACCAAATTTCTCGGTTGAACTTAGATGGTTTAGAGTTGATTCGACAATACTCCCGCTTTTATCCCCAAAATGAATTGGCATCAGATGTGGTGGGTTATGTAAACATTTTCGATCATCTGGGTCAAGCCGGTCTAGAATACACCCAAGAAAAGTTCCTAGAACGGGAGATAAAAAACATCCGACTGAGCCGTGCTGGCAATGGAGCCTTGATGCCAGGTCATGTGCCAGAAGGATTTATGCACCTTGATGACCTGCGGCTACAAATAACTATCGATAGTCGCCTGCAACGAGCAGCTCGCTCTGCCCTGAAGGAAACCATCAAGAAGTTTAATGCAGAGCGTGG
>NZ_JAAHIG010000456.1:0-6376 GCF_010692305.1 Moorena sp. SIO4G3
GGGCAGGGCTGTTTCTTGCGTCCGACTAAAACGTCATTTGTGGGGAGGTGGGGAGATAGGGAGATAGGGAGATAGGGGGGATTAAAGCTAATAAAAAGTTATTTTTAACCTGAAAAAAAACCTCTCCCCAGCACCCCAGCTCCCTTTCACCCGTAGAAAAAGACAATTTATTCCTGAAAATGAAACAGCCCTGCCCAATTTTGGGGGGAACAAAACTTTCTTGCGTCCCCCAGAATTGGGGGACCAACGGGGGCTTTAACATGCACCAGATAATCGCGCATTCATTCCTTAATTCAGCAACGCCAGATTTTCAAATATGAGATGCACCTATCCCCTTTTCCTAGGAATCGAAAAACTTTGCACTGATTTTCTATTCGTTTTATCAGTGACCTCAGCCCTATCGCTCTCAAGTTCCCAGAGTGATTTTACTTTTCTGAGCGCCTTTATTAGAGCTGTTTTAAAACAAATAAACAAATAAGTAGACCATAGTAAACAAACTGTTGGTTACAGCAACAGCTCGTTCTCAGCTTACCCCCTAATCAGCTATGGGGCGATTAAGGGTGAAAACCGCTCTAACTTTTCTTATCAAACTATAGCTGTAACCCTCCTTCAGTCCTGGACTGGTCTCCCAAAACGAATTTAGCAAATGTTATGAGGGGTGACAACCCGTAAAAGGCAACGAAAACTCAATTAACTACCAATTGAGCAATGCGCTTAAGGATCCTAAGCACGTAATACCAGTCATTGCCACGATAGAGGGTAAACTCATCGGAAAGAGCATACATCGGTATACCGGATTTTGTTAGTTTCAAAAACCGGAAATTAGTACCATTAGTCACCAAGGCAAAACTAGGGCGCAACTGATTAGGATTAGCCATCATGTAGATCAATGCCTGAGGAATTGCTGACTTGAGAGAGAATCCAGCTTGTTTCGACTCAATCACTAATACCCAAAACTGCTCTTGTAGCACCAACACATCAATACGCCCTCGCAGGATTTCGTGCTCCTCAACAGCGGCAATTTCTATTGCGGCCTCTGTCTTGAGGTGAAAGGGAGAACCATAAAAACCCGCTAGTCCTAACAAGGGAGACAACACTACCATTTTGACAATGTCTTCCACCATCGGGTACTGTTCCAGGTATAGCATGTGAGCCTTAATTTGCTCTAAGGACTGCTGTTCAGTGTCGGTAAGTTCGGGTAATTCCTCCTGCCACTCTCGGAAAAATTGGTCATCCTCTGCTGGGGTCAGGTTAAATTTAACCTTCACATCATGCAAGCTAAGTTCTGTTACTGCTATCGTCTTCACCATCAATCAGGATAGGTCCAAGGTCTGTATTAACTTTTCGGGAAACCTATGATCGCGCACCGCGAAACTTAGGTGCGCTTGACCCATTAAGAATTAAATTCGCCACGGGTCGCACCTGAGATAGAGCTTACCACTAGCCTGTTAGTCAGACTCCTTATAGCTCAAGGCTCGACCGACTAATGCGATCGCTAAAATCACAGTTGGAGCCAGGATCCCAATCAACCCATTAACAGATGTAGCGGCAATGGGTACACTGGGAGCAACATATTTAATAATAACAGAAATTATCGTGGAGAGGATGACGAGTTTGATAATGAAGCTGAGCTGATTATCCATGTTGCCATTGGCCTATTGCTATTACTATATTATTGCCATTGGTGAATAACCACTGGGAAATGTCATGATAAGAGGGAAAAGCACCAAATCATGGGGTTTGAGGGATTCTTAAGGCAAGCTGGGGATGAAAGAGAATGTGAAAAAGACAAATTCTACCGAAAATCAAGATATTCAGCGCTTACAGCTATTTATTTACCTTGTCCCCATCTTTGGCTTGTTTCCTGCACTGTGGACATTGTACCACTCTCAGGGAACCCGAGAGGAAAAAACCGTCAGTCGCTTGTCCGTCACCTTGGCCTTTGGTTGGTTGCTAGGATACAGTTTATTATCAGCAGGAGCACAATTGTCGGAATTTTGGACATTACGCTTGCTGTTTCTCAATGCTATGCTGACATCTGGCTATTTTCTGGTCAGTTTCGCTGTGATGGTGCGCTTATGGCAGCGCCAGTCACCACGCCTGCCTGGGATTAGCCGGATTTCTGAAGGAATCCTGGGCAAGTATTTGTCCTAGTCTAGGGGTTGACTTAAAGAAATGATGTACTCTAATAATGGTTTTGACTGACGGATTGGGCAAGCTTAATCGAAAATTTACCTAATCAGGCAGTAACCTGTTATAAAACCTGCTATAGAGTATTATTACTAAACTTTAAGATCGAAGCTCCAGGTCAACCATGTAAAACCGGTCAGGAGTGAATAGTCTTCTTCTGAAAATACCATCCCTATTGCCTGTGTGTGAGGAAGCCCAGTGCCAGTTCAAAGAACTTATCGAAAACGCCGTGTAGTGAGAAGACCTACTCGCCCCGTTCGCAGAAAAAAGGTAAAAGTCAAGCGAGGGAATTGGCTCTGGCTATGGCTAGGTTTTACCGCAGTGGCCATGTCATCTGCGGCAGCAGGTGCAATCCTAGCTGTATCCCTGGCAAGTACCCCTTTGCTGCAAAGTGAACTGACTCAGGACGAGAAATCTGTATTTAACCAAGAGGAAACCATCTCCAGCAACACCATGCACTTGCCGGAGTTGACTCGACCAGTTAATATCCTATTTCTCGGTATCAAAGTCCTAACCTCTGATCTAGATAAACCCCCAGAAGTAGACCTGGGATACCACGCTCTGGTCAATTCCTTAGAGGGTTTGTCAGATACGATGCTCCTGCTACGGTTTGACCCAGACGGGGAAAAAGTCAAAGTTCTTTCCATGCCTCGTGATACTAAAACTCGTATTGAGAAACATGGTAAAATTAAGCTTAATGCTGCCAATTATTTTGGCGGACCTGCACTGACAGCGAAGGCGGTCAGTGATCTTCTTGATGATGTGCCCATTGACCGTTATATCCGAGTAAACGTTCAGGGTGTGGAAAAACTGGTGGATGCCTTGGGAGGAGTTACGGTCTATATTCCCAAGGATATGAAGTACACTGACCACTCTCAACACCTTTATATCAACCTCAAAAAAGGTAGACAGCACCTGGATGGTAATAAAGCGATGCAGTTCCTGCGGTTTCGCTATGACAAGTATGGGGATATTGGTCGAGTGCAGCGGCAACAAATTCTGATGAGGGCTTTGGTAGAACAGGCACTAAAACCTAGCACTATCGCACGAATCCCACAAATCCTCTCAGTTATTCAGTCCCACATTGACACCAACTTAAGTGTAGAAGAGCTAGTGGCATTAGCGGGTTTTGCCACCAAGACTAAACGAGCCAATGTCCAAATGCTAATGCTGCCTGGTCGATTTAGTAACGATGGCAAGAAACAAGCCAGTTACTGGTTGCCAAACCACCGCCGCATCCAGGAGATGGTGGCTCAGCACTTTGGTCAAGGCTATACCTACTACTCCAATGCCAACTCCACATCCCTGCGCATTGCGATTCAATACACTACAGATTCTTCTGAAGTCGCTAAAGCTATGCTCCGCAACCTCAACCGAGGTGGCTACAATAATGTTCGTATTGATCAGAAATTGTCTAGGGAACCATTGCGCACCACTCGCATTATTGCCCAACAGGGAGACGATGAAAGTGCTGGCACTATCCGTAACTATTTGGGATTTGGGGAAGTGCGGGTGGAAAGCACCGGTGCTTTTTCCTCAGATATTACCATTCAGTTGGGTCAAGACTGGCTACAGAAACTGGATTATCCACAATAGCAGACCAATTCCTGAATGTAATAGGAAGACTATTTCCAGGTAGTTTCTGGTATTTACTGGCAAAATCCGTAAGTATAACCATCTTGCCTGTGAATCCTAACTAAGTTTTTGACGTGCAAGCTTATTGCCTTTTCCCCTGGAACCGTGTAATTAAATGAATTACTTTTGCTCCTAGGGTTAACTCTCCCAAACTTTCCGGTCAAGATGTTTTTAGCTATGTCTCCACTACACCAACCTTTGATTGGCCTCAAGGGATTATGTCTGATCGGGTAGCCGTACTTATTGAGTGCTGCTTTTTGTCTGCCCCCTTGTCCTTTACAAGTAACCAGAAGCGGTTGAAAGGTTTTCAAAGTCAAAGCCTCAATGTTCCCAACACAAGCAGCATCGATCCAATGTTCCTTAGGAAATCCTAATTTAGTCCGGTTGTACTTAGTCTGTGCTCCCGTTCCAGTAACCACAGGTTTCGTCTTTTGAAGTACTTTAACTAGCTTGTTCCGAGTTGTATTCACCGCCGCCGCATCTTTTAATGGCGAAAGCGCTTTGGTTTTGATTTTTTGAAGTAGGCTTGGCTTCTTTTTCAGAAAGTCCTCTATAGGTTTGTTCCCTTTGCGTTGATTGCACTTTTCACAAGCCAAGCAAAGATTACTTACACGTTCACTTCCTCCTTTGGATTTTGGATAAATGTGTTCAATCTGCAATGGAACTGATTTTTTACCACAGTAAGTGCATTCCCTTCCCCATTTTTCGAGTAAATACTCTCTAACCTCATACCCAGCTAGTTCTCCTTGCTGGTACTGAATACCACTGATTTCAGGATTCTGCATTTTTTGGGCATCAAACTTAACTCTTTCAACCCAAATTTCGTTAACTGGGCAGAATTTAATCAATCGTTTCACCCAAGTCTGGGTAGTCAAAATTCTGTGTTCTAGACTAGGGGGGAGCCATCCCTCTGGACGCTTACGGTTAAGGAACCTGGGTTTCCTATAGCGGGTGTTTCGGTTACGTCTCCCACGCCTTACAGCGCTTCTAGACGAGAGTTTTTTCTTAATTAATCCTCCTCTGTGTTCTAGCTCCATTGCCCAAATGACTTGGCCGTCTTGGACTAAGGCAAATCCAGTCACCTTACTGCCAGGATCAATTTTGATTTGACATGGTGATATGGTTGGATTATTGATCGACGTTTTTAAGATGATTGTGAACGGGTACATCCTGAAAACCGCCGCTTTACCTTTATCCAATAACCGACGTGCTTTCTTTGGGATAATTGGGTTTAATGGTTGAAAGTTTGCGTCAATAACAAATACGTAATTTTGCATTTTTAGTGCTCTCGATTCGGTAAAGTTATCCTCGACAATGTTGGAATGGCTTGTGTTTTGCTAATCACACATTTTGCCTTTGTCTTAATGACTAGCGACAGAGCCAAAAGCTGGAGTTCACTCTTGGGTGTCATGACCAAACCAACGTAGGAAGCTAATCCTTAGTCTGCAACCTAGTTGATAATTCCAGGGATTACCGGAAATTACCAAGGCTTACACTAGGTGCTTCTAGCAAGGGAAATTATAGGGTTAATCCTACTTATAATAACTCTAGAAAAGCCTTAACTTGCAAATCAATACCAGTAATGGCAGTGCCGACAACAACTGCATAGGCTCCCAATTCTAGCGCAGTTTGAGCCATGTTGGGGGTGGCAATACCCCCTTCGCAAATGGCTGGGATGTCTAGATGGTTGACCAACTGGCTGAGTAGGCCAAAGCCGGGAGGAGACAAATGGCTGGTTTGAGCGGTGTAGCCATAGAGGGTGGTACCAACTAAATCCACGCCAGCGGCTTGTGCTGCGATCGCACTCTCAAGGGTATCCACATCTGCCATCACCGGTTTACCCAATGTATCGTGAATCTGCTTAATTAAACCTTGAACTGTTTCCCCTCCAGGACGTTCCCGTAAGGTGGCATCAATGGCAATAATATCAGCACCAGCGGATGCGATCGCTTTGGCATGGTGAAACTGGGGAGTAATATAAACCTCAGACTCCGGTAACTGTTGCTTCCACAAGCCAATAATTGGAACAGTGGGACATTGACTACGCACAGCTGCCACATGGTCAGGTGTATCAATACGCACACCCGATGCCCCCTGATTGATCGAAGCCTGTGCCATAGCGGCAATCACTAGGGGGTTGTGCAGGGGTGAGTCAGGGGGTGCCTGACAAGAAACAATTAGACTATCACGAATTGAATTGAGAGAATTAGCTGCCATGTTGTTGGTGGTTACAGTAACTTATTATCGATATATAGCGGTTCCACAGCATTTATAAAATAGGTTAGGGACAGAAGTTTTGGATTTTAGGGAATAGGGAATAGGGAATAGGGAATAGGGAATAGGTAATAGGGAATAGGTAATAGGGAAAAAATTAGGTGTAGCTCATAAATCTAATAACCGTTATCTAGTAATTGGTTTAAGCACTGGGTTTATTATATTATAATATCTCCAGATAATTACCCTTAATAAAAATCTTACCATCTCCCTATCTCCCTATCTCCCCATCTCTCCATCTCCCAGCGCCACGGACTCTTACGGAGATCGCCTTGGT
>NZ_JAAHIG010000457.1:0-6369 GCF_010692305.1 Moorena sp. SIO4G3
TGGTCAATATGTCGGACGTATTGCAATTCGCTTTAGACCTAGCTTTACCCTTCAACTACCAACTCAAAAATTTGACGTACATCCCAAATACTTGAAAACTATTCACAAGGCTGACGGCTATGAATATAAATCTTGAAAATAAGGATACCCTATCGGGTAGTTTACTAGAAGCGCGGCAATTCCCCTCCCGCTAACCCGTGCCGGGTATAACGGGAGTCCCCTTGCCGCATCTCAGATGGATATAGTCTCCCAAATGCTGTCTCCCTTTGCCCTCAGCGATATTAGCTGGAATCGAAACAGCAGCTCGTTGAATTTGGCTGCATCTCATATTTGTAAAAAAGTGGCGTAGGGTGTGTTAGGGACGGGCTCGCCAAGACGCAAGCCATAGCAAGTGTTAGGTTGTTGCCCGTAACGCACCACCGAGTCAAACAGCAAAAATGAGATGCACCCGTTGAATTTGGCTGCTCAGTCCATAAATCTCAGTTTTTGGTAACTTAGAAGTAAGTTTGTAGCATAGTACAACCAAGTCCATTGCCCGATTCCAAACCTTTAAGTCTCGATAACTCTTAACTTCGAGCACCCTGATCACCTTTTTTGTTTAGTCGTTATCTAAAAAATAACACCTAACACCTAACACCTAAAACCTCAAACCTAACACCTAACACCTAACACCTAACACCTAACACCTAACACCTAACACCTCAATTGAATTCAGCAACGCCTCAATTCGATTTCTTCCAATCCTCTATATCTGGTGCTTTCACAAACTCAGGAAACATGACCTCAAAACCCCTCTCACGCTTAGAAGCTGGTTCATCACTCATATTTAACAAGGTTTCATAGAAGAAAAACGACACACCAGCAAATCCCCGCAGTCGGACAGCATCGACTTGCCGCTGAATTTGTGATACCGGAACTAAACGAGTTCTGAGACCACTTAAAATGCCAATTCCTACCGGAATATGACTCCTTGCTCTTTTGAGTTCTGTCTGGTCTAATTCCGATATGAAAGTGCTGAAATTATCTCGATAAATCTGGACAATTAGTTCTTCTACCAAACCCCGTTGTTCCCAAGTTGCCCAATCAGCTAAAAAGAATTGGTAAGAAAAACGCTGGGGATTGGGAGATAGAGAAATAATCACATCATTGTTACTGTCTTGAACATTGTCTTTAACTGCTCGAAACAGCTTGGTTAGGAAATCCGTAATTTTATTTGCTCGCCAGCGTACCCATTCCTGATCCTTTGGGTCAGTGGGAGGAGATTTACCTTGGTGTTCTTTTTTGTACAATTCTACTGTGAAGTCATCGTAACCAAAGGTCACTGGCAACCCAAAGTGGTCATCGAATTGGATACCATCAACATCATAGTTGCTGACAACTTCGATAACTAAATCTTGAATAAATTGCTGTACCTCTGGTTTAAAAGGATTGAGCCAAACAATCTCTTGTAGTCTTTCATCCTCTGGCTCTAACCCTTTAGTAGTTTGAGTCTTGACCCCATCTTTAGTTTGGGTCAGCCAATCTGGGTGGCGTTTGGCTAATTCAGAATAGGAGGGTGCTTTGAAGCCAAATTCAAACCAGGGAATAACTCTCAAACCATTGTCATGTCCCACCTCGACAATCTCTTTGAGAACATCTCGTCCTCCCTGCACCCCCTTCTTTGGGTCAAATAAGTCTTTCTCTAACTCCGTCGATATTCGTGCTTCCAGTCCCACTACCCGTTTAGCTACTTGAGACGGATATAGTGTATAACCCCAATTCCACACTGTAGGATATACCGTGTTAAAGTTCAGCTCCTTAAGTTTTTCTAGGCTATCGGTTACTGCTCTAGTAGACAACAGTACCTCACTATCAATATTTGTCAGCCATACCCCTCTTAACTCCGCGTCAGTAGAACCAGGAGTTGGTGGCTCAACCTTAGCAATGTATTGATTAGGAATCAATCCAGTGGTTTGGGTAGCTTGGCACAAGAAAGCAGCTACCTCAGCTCGACTAGCTTGTTGGTTAGGTTTGAATTGCTTCACATTAGGGCGATTGACCACAATCTGATTTTCCGTAGCTGCTGCGATCGCATTTTGGGCATAGTTCGGAATTGCCGTAGCATCAGTAAACGCTGCCTTTAAGGTCTCTAGGGAAGGCTTGACCGGTTTATACTTCAATCCACTAGCTAAAGATACTAACGCTTGGACACGAGGGATATTTTGCTTAGGGCGGAAAACTCTACCAGGATAGCCAGCCAAAAATCCCGTTTTATCAGCATTACGAATAGCCTGATTAGCCCAGTAATTAGTTGGTACATCTACGAATTTTTGGTCACTGCGCACTTGAGGAGCACTAGGGAAAGCCTTCAGAAGCAGTGCAGCAAATTCAGCTCTGGTGATCGGAGCATTCGGTTTAAAGGTACCATCTGGGTAACCCCTGATAATATTTTGTTGTGCTAATTTAGTGATACACGGTTGAGCCCAATAATTCTCTGGGACATCTCTAAAAGTGCTACTGGCGTAGGATGGAGAAAGCTGGCATAGAGGAATTATCATCCCGATCACAAATAGCAAAATCCACCAACCCTGACGTTTAATGGTTTGCTGAAAGGAAACCAGTCTATTTGCCAAGGCTATAGGCCAGAGTCTGAGTAACGGTTTCATTGGTTGAACAAGCTCCGGGTGACGGTGTTGGGTTAATCAGGATTTTGATTAACCGCGAAGATGCAAAGAACACGAACACTAGATTAGCAGAGGTTATGGATTAGAAGAGGAATTATCCCATGGAGCTAATTCACCGTTACCGTGGCAGTCTCTTAGGATTGGCTGTCGGGGATGCAGTCGGTACTACGTTAGAGTTTAAGCCACCAGGCTCCTTCACCCCGATTGAAGATATGGTGGGTGGTGGACCTTTTGGTTTGAAGCCAGGCTACTGGACTGATGATACATCCATGGCCCTGTGTTTAGCCCATAGTTTGATTGAGCAACAGGGGTTTGATCCAGTTGATCAATTACAGCAGTATCTGCGATGGTCCCGAGAAGGTTATCTAAGTAGCACAGGTCAGTGTTTTGATATTGGAAACACAGTATCCCAAGCCTTGCAGCAGTTTCAAATCACCCAAAACCCTTACTGTGGTTCCACAGCTCCCCGTAGTGCTGGTAATGGGTCTATCATGCGCTTGGCTCCTGTGCCTTTGTTTTATGCTAAAAAACCAAAAGAAGCGATCGAGAAGTCTGGTGATAGTTCACGCACCACTCATGGAGTAGCAACCGCTGTAGATGCCTGTCGCTACTTGGGGGCCCTGCTAGTGGGAGCAGTTAATGGAGTAAGCAAAGAAGAACTGCTTTCGGAACTCTATTGCCCCATTCCTCAATACTGGCAAGAAAACCCAATGGTTGGGGAAATACACGAAATTGCCACAGGATCCTTCAAATACCGCCAGCCCCCAGAAATTAAGGGGACAGGTTATGTCGTGAAATCCTTAGAAGCGGCTTTATGGGCCTTTGAGCACAGTAGCTCGTTTCGGGAAGGCTGTCTGTTAGCCGTCAACTTAGGTGATGATGCTGATACCACCGGGGCAGTTTACGGACAATTGGCAGGAGCATTTTATGGAGAGCAAGGGATACCAGAATCTTGGCGTTCCCGACTAGTTAAACGGGAGCTGATTGAGTCCACAGCTGACCAACTATTTGCCCTGGCTCAACGCGCTTAAGTTATATCAATTAAGTGATATCAAGTTAAGTTATATCAATAGTTATAGGGTTTATCATACTTATGAAGTACATTCCATTTGCTTCCCCCCTCCCACCCTTCCGCCAGAAGTAGGGGGGATTCCGACTCCCGACTCCCGACTCCCGACTCCCATTAACCCCAAAGGCCAAAGTCCCTCACCCAGAAGCCAGGGGACTTGATATTAAATAGAATAGACCTGACCATCAATTAATAATCGGGTAATTCCTTTAGCTTGCAAATAGGAAGAGGTCTTCTGAAGCATCTGAGCATCAGGAACCTTGATGACTCGCTCAGAACGGTTAGAAAAACGCCGTGCTACCCTATGGTTTTCAAATACTGGCAAGGTGGTCTCTTGAACTTCTTCGTCAGGAATTTGTCCGAGGTCGCTAAACTCATTGAGAGGGCGAGCAATTAACTCCGCCGCTCGGTTGACTACCAGATAGCAGGTTTTAGGAAGAGAAGCTTCCGAGAGGGGCAAAATTTCAATGTAAGAACCGCTTTTAGCCAGAGAAGTTCTGATGGATTGGTGAATCTCAGGATCTGGCAAGTCATCGTCCCAATCTTCATCTAGGTCATCTAGGTCATCTAGATCATCTAGGTCATCTAGGTCATCTAGATCATCCAAATCCTCCAAATCCTCTAAATCATCATCTTGATCCAAATCCCCTAAATCTTCGTCCAACAACTCGGTGAATCTCCTAGTTGCTAGTCCCTTATGCTCAGGTAAGAATTGATCTTGGTCCTCAACAGACTTATCTTCATCTGAACTTGATGTGGTAATATCAAGTTGCAATTGGGTATGTTGCTCCTCTTCCTCCACTGGTGGTTGAGCAGCCACAGAGGAACGCTTACGTCGCCGACGTCCATCAGTAGAGGTTGAAGTCAATAAATCACTGGTAGATTCTGCTAATGCTTCATTTGCTAATGGTTCATTTTTGAGTCCAACTAGTGATGGTTGAGCTGCTGACTCTACCACAGGCTTAGCCGTTTTGACAGTAGAAGAGGAAACATGATCAGCAGTACGATTAGAGCGCTTTTGTTGGATTAGAGCCTCGTATTCTGGCTCCAACAAGTTGCTCTTAAGGATACGGCTAATGGTGGAGTTGCTAACTCCATAACGGTCAGCCAGCGTTGAAGTTGTCTCTGCTGTCTGTCGATATAGTTCTAGGATGTCCTGTTTATCGACATCAGATAGTTTTCTTGGACTCATGCTACTTTTTCAGCTCGCCTGCGTGAACCACGACGGGAACGGCTCGATATTTGATATTCCAGGGCAGCCCCTATTGCAAACAATACACCACTGAATACAAAAAAGACTTCTGGTAAACCGCCACTTTCGTAGTTCGGTCTAGTCTCAGCATACTTAAACCACATATCTGCAATGTACAGGCAAAATGTTGCAGCGGCAATCATTTGCCAGGATTGGGAAAAACGTCCACCCCAAAACGCTAACAGTAGTGATGAGGCAATAATCAGCAGAATGACATCGAAACCAATGTAGAGGGTGGTCAATTGGTTTGAATAGGCACTCAGTGAGTTGTCAAGTTCAATAGCCCACTTTGGAGAATTATGATCGGTACTCTGATTACCCTCAGAGTTGGTTATTTCAGATGGCTCTGCCGAGATGACCATAGCATTATTTTCGTTGACCAGCAGTGGTGTGGTCGAGTCAGAAATAGAATACGCAATGGTCACATCACCAGATTCAGGAGTGCTGGATTCGAGGGAAGGGGCAAGTAACAGCAAAGCAGCTAAGGCCATCCCCACTATGGCAATCGCTACAATCGTTAACCCTTGCCAAAGTTCTAAGTTTAAGCGCCTGGGAATAACTGCTAAAAACATGCCTACCCCAAGACATACGTAAGAGGATAAGTAAAACACATCTGCTAGTGATACATCAGGGTTAAGGTGAAAATACAGCTCCCACACACCGAATATTAAGTCACCCATCAAATAGAACAGATTCCCCAGACCTAGTCCTAGCCAGACATTTCGTCCACTGGCAATCTGAGGGCTGCGCCAATTTCTGAAACAGAGAATACTTGCTACTAGGA
This sequence comes from Moorena sp. SIO4G3, assembly GCF_010692305.1. NCBI lineage: Bacteria > Bacillati > Cyanobacteriota > Cyanophyceae > Coleofasciculales > Coleofasciculaceae > Moorena > Moorena sp. SIO4G3. The sequence continues at coordinate 5,769 of NZ_JAAHIG010000457.1, forward strand.
AGGGTATACATTCTAAAACATAGGTACTCATCAGGTACCAAAATGGACTCTCTTGCCCAGGGGATGTAATCCCAAACAGCAAGAAGAATAATAGGGAAATAATCGCCCAAGCAATACCACCATAGATGATGGTCTGGCTGCTGAGGGGAGATAGATTACCTGATGACCGTTCTGCAGAGCTGCTCATAGGAATTTCACACTTATCACTAACTGGCACAATAAGACTATGGTTAGCCAGATAACATATTAATGATTCTTAAGCTTATTTTTAATTGTAGATTATTGCCATATGTAGATTATTGCCATAGTTGACCAAGATCAGAGTTGTTAAGCCAGTTGATAAACTGAGTTTGCTCCTGAGCTGGCATATCCTGCAAGATATCGCTAACCCCCTGAGCAAAGTTGGTATTGCCAAAATAGCCTTTACCTAAGCGATAGAGTTCTTGCAACAGGGTGATCAGATGATGTTCTTCCCAGGTAGGAAAATCAGAGTTGGTAAGGGGGTCGATTTTGAGCAATTGTTGTACAGCTTGGGTCGATTGAACCTGGGGAAAGTTTGAATCTATCAAGATCTTGGCGATATCCTTCTGAAACAACCCAA
>NZ_JAAHIG010000458.1:0-6352 GCF_010692305.1 Moorena sp. SIO4G3
TGGCCAGGGTTTTGATCCCCCTAAATCCCCCTTAATAAGGGGGACTTTGATTTTAATTTAGCTCTTCCCTTAATCAGGGTGACTTTGATATTGCTCCCCCCTTATTAAGGGCTGGGGGGTATCTCACTACTAATGAGATCGCACACTGCTTCAAAATTATGCAACACTTCATCATTGGTAAATCGAATTACTTTTAATCCATAACCTTCAAGAATGTGAGTTCTTTCTTCATCATAAGCCTTAGCCTATTCTGTATAATGATAATCCCCATCCACTTCAATAACTAACTTTAAAGCAGCACAATAAAAATCCACAATAAAATTCGCTATTGGTCTTTGTTTAAAGACTCGAAACTTAAAATTTTTTAAATAGTCATACCACAGCTTTTTCTCGGCTGGGGTCATATTTTTTCTTAATTCTCTAGCTCTGCTTACTAAATTGGAATTATACGGAAGATGAAATTGTCTTTGTTGGTGATCACACATTTAATCATAAAATTTTTGGTTTGTTGGAGGACTTTGAAACAGCCCTGCCTTTAACAAAAGGGGGACACTCACCATATTAACCACACTCCCTGCTCCCTACTCCCTAAAAAAAAGTTTGTTACAAAAATTTTAAAAATATGCTATAATTTGCAATTTTTTGTGATATACTGAAATTGTGGAAAACGTGCGACGTGAAAGCGTCTGAATGAATCGAAACCTGAAATGGTTTTCTGAGGAGTGCATCCCTCAGCCTGCCGAGATGAGGGGGGAAGAGTAATCGGAACCTGAGTGCAGATTCTCGATAAAATCCCGAAAGGGAAAAGTGGTTGAAAGTGGAGTCACACCACCATTACTGCTCGCAGGAAGACTGACAATGGTTAACGAAAGTGAACGTTTGCCGCCTCGTTACACTTGGATGGTGAAAGTGACTGAAACACCGTAGTCAAAATGACAACGAATCCGTCATTAAGAAGTTTGGTCGATTTTCTACTAAACTTGATGCAACGAAGGATTCCGGGGTATGGAACGAACCTTTTGACAGTCGTAAACTTCATTTAGATGAACACGGAAAACCCTGATAATTCAACTGCCTAACGGCAAAGTGGATTGCAAATGAAACTGAGAGTTGACAGGGAACAGGAGTCTGGAAGAAGCGAATGGTACCAAGGCGAAAGCCAACGGGAAAATCCAAAAGATATAACCGGGTACATAAGTTCAAATGAACTATACCGAGAGGTAGCAGACGTCCAGATGGTCTACTCAGAATATTCAGCACCTTGAAAAGAGAATATTACGGAGATGAAAAGTAGAACCAGAAATGGTACTGGAATCGAAGACTGGCAGGAGATTAACTGGAAAGTTATCAATCGGCAGGTATTCAAAATTCAAAAGAGGATATTCAAGGCCACCCAACAAGCCCGACAAGAGGAAGGCAGCTGGAAAAAGGTAGTAAACCTGATGAAACTGTTAATAAACAGCAAATCAGCACTACTACTGGCAATACAAAGGGTAACACAGATTAATAAAGGCAAGGGAACTGCGGGAGTAGACGGAATAACCGCTCTAACTCATGAACAGAGAACCAACCTAATTAAAAAGTGGAACTGGAGTAAAGTAAATCCAACCAAGCGAGTATACATACCGAAACGGAACGGTAAGAAAAGACCTCTGGGAATACCCACCATAAACGACCGAATTGGTCAAGCCATCCTAAAAATGGCATATGAACCGGTATTTGAAGTGTATTTTGAACCAGGAAGTTACGGATTCCGACCCGGAAGGAGTTGTCACGATGCCATCCAAGATGTCTTCTCAACCTTGAAGAAAGGGAGTTCTCACAGATGGGTGCTAGATGCAGATATCAAAGCTGCATTTGACAATATCTCTCATGAATTCATAATCGAGAAGATAAAAGGATTTCCAAAAAGGAACGTCGTACTGAAATGGTTAAAGGCTGGATACATGGAAGAAACCAAATTCTCTGAAACCAAAACAGGGACACCTCAAGGCGGAATAATAAGTCCACAAAAGCGCAAATGTTGCACTGGATGGTATACAGGAATGGATTTCCAAACCTATGGAAACCATTACATATAAAACCCGAAACAGGGGCAAGGACATCAAAAAGAAAAAGGAGGTAAACAAATATAAATATGCTAGATATGCGGACGATTTTGTTATAACCAGTCAAACCAGGGAAAATCTTGAAGAGATAATCCCTCAGTTAGAATCATGGTTAGCCCAAAGAGGATTGAAACTGAATAAAGCTAAGACTCAAATCAGAGATATCAGAAAAGAGGGATTCTCATTCCTCGGATTTGATATACGGCAATTCAAAGGCAAGACACTCAGGTATGGAAGCAACAGGTATAAACGTAAAGCTCACAAAATGAGAATTAACGCCAAACCTAATGCAAAACGGATACCTTCCCCTAATGCCAAATTAAAAGAAGAAGAGTGTTACTCATGCTTCATAATACCTGGTAAGAAGGAAACCAAAGAATTCCTAACCAATATACGGGAATATCTCAAGAATGAAGGAAGAGTGTTGAGCTTCGATACGGTGTTAAATAGACTCAACTCTAAAATCAGAGGATGGCTAAATTACTACCGTTTTGTATGCTCCAAAAAGACATTTTCGAAAATCAGGAAAGAGGTATTAGATGCCATATACAGGTACCTAAAAAGGAAACATCCTAAGAAGTCCTGGAAATGGATTAAACGGAAGTACTACACAAAAATTGACCAAGACCCTCACAATCCATATGCCGACACAAAAGGCAGAAGGAAGAAAAGAGAAGTCTTAATCAACGCTGCCAAGGATGTACCTATAATCAGATTTGAGAAGGTAAAAGGGAAAAATTCACCATTTGACCCCACACTAATCGAATACTGGAAAAAGCGCCAAACGAAATGGGGTAAAACCAAATTCGCTAAAGGCAGCAAATATGAACAAATCTACACCAGACAAAAAGGCATATGCCCTATATGCGGAAAGCCAATTTGTTTGGACGAAGCGTTCGAGGTACATCATATAGTGCCAATCAGGGATGGAGGCAACAACAGCAAGGCGAATCTAATGATTCTACACCAACACTGTCATAAAGCCAAAAATAAACATCTACACAAAAGGGTGGACTGAATAGGCTTGAGCCGGATGAGTGTGAAAGTCTCAAGTCCGGTTCTTAGGGGAGGAGGAGATGGCAACGTCTCCTACCTTACCCGACAAAATCCACGGGAAGAGCCAGCCTTAGAGTTTTCCAAGGCTGCAGGCTGGCTCTTGGTCCCCTTTACAGGAGATAACTTAATATTATGTCCCATCGCCTATACCCATGGGTGGTTGTTAGGTTGTTACGACCGATGCCACCAGTCGTTTTCGCTCGGTTCGAGAACCCTGCTGATGCCAAGGGCTATGTGCAGGTACTGAAACTGCTGATGCCTGGTGCGCAGTTTCTAGTTTTTTTTGACCTTGATCAATAATCATGATTGACGCACAAATTCAGAACTTGATTCTGTAGCTAACAAGCCATGGTTTTGTTTAAATTCAGCCAACAACCGAAAAAAATATTCAAAACCTCCTTTTTCAGTATGACAAGAAAGCATAATTAACTTAGCCCATGACGTAACCGACTTAACCCCCAGTTTTTCCTGTAGCCAAGGTTGAAACTCCTCATAAAATTTTGCTTCTGCTTCAGTCAACTCAATATCCATCTCACTGCGAGCATATTCATAGCCAACTAAAAACATAAATAAATCGGTTACCGAAGGACGACCAATATACATACCAGGGCATTTTTCGATTTTTTCTAGAATATCAAATAATCCATTCATAACAACACTACTATTAACCTATTTAAGTTATAACTCGGAGGGGTTAGGGGTGGGTTTCTCTTACCTGCTCCCTGCTCCCTGCTCCCTGCTCCCTGCTCCCTAAAACCAAGATATTTTTACCTCACAAGTCGTAGAATTGCTATAAAATAATTCAACTGTGTTGCAAATCATCCCAACATCCTCTCCAGTTCATCAAGATCTGCCCGAATTTCATCCTCAAGCGTCCGCAATTTCTCTAAAATAACCTTTGGTGGTTCATACTCCACCTCTTCATACTCAATTTCTTTGTAGCGATTGTAAGCATATGCGCTACGCGCAGGCTACGCCAACAGCTATCAGCTAATGCATCCCAGGAGGGCATTAGGCTGACGGCTGAATGCTTAGGCAGTTTTCAGATTACTTTACTAATCAAAGGGTTGGGCACGGGGAAACTCCGCACCCAACCCTTGTAATCCTTGCAATTGAAAATTGTGATTAAACTACAGCAGCCTCCTTCTCGGCAGACTTAACTTTACTCAAAAGCTCTTGCAATTTGTCACCCTCAATTACTTCGGTGTCCAATATTTCTTTAGCAATGGTTTCGAGCAACTCCCGATTCTCGTTCAGAATCGCTAATGCTTGTTGATGACCTGTTTCGACAATCTCTTTGACTTCATCATCAATCGCCTTAGCAGTTTCATCACTGACATTGCGGCGGGGATTCATCATCCCATCTCCCAGAAAGCTTGACTGCTGACCTTTCTGGTAAGCTAAGGGTCCGAGAACTTTACTCATGCCATAGGTAGTTACCATCTGCTCCGCTAAATCCGTAGCTCGTTGGAGGTCATTGGAAGCGCCGGTGGTAATGCTATTAAACACAATCTCTTCCGCTGCCCGTCCACCAAGCAAGGTGGCAATCTGACCTTGGAGTTCTTTCTCATCCATTAAGAAGCGGTCTTCTGTAGGCATTTGCAGGGTGTAGCCTAGTGCTGCCATCCCCCGTGGCACAATCGAGATTTTAGCGACTTTACTACCACCAGGCATCAAGGCACCAACTAGAGCATGACCGACTTCATGGTAAGCAACGATGGTTTTCTCTTTGTCATTTAGTACCCGGCTTTTCTTCTCTAGACCAGCTACTACTCGCTCAATCGCTTCAGCAAAGTCCGCCTGGGTTACTTTTTCCTTGCGGTTGCGGGCAGCTAACAGCGCTGCTTCATTAACCAGGTTAGCAAGGTCAGCACCAGCAAAACCAGGAGTACGAGTTGCGATCGCTTTTAGATCCACATCTTCCCCAAGCTTAACTTTCTTAGCATAGATTTCTAGAATTTTCAAGCGACCGGCTAAGTCAGGACGGTCTACCAACACCTGCCGATCAAATCGTCCTGGACGTAACAGAGCTGGGTCTAGGGTTTCAGGGCGGTTAGTGGCTGCTAGGACAATTACCGTAGCATCACCAGCAGCAAATCCATCCATTTCCGTTAGCAACTGGTTGAGGGTTTGTTCCCGCTCATCGTTACCACCAACAAAACCACCACCACTAGCACGGGACTTACCAATAGCATCCAACTCATCAATGAAAATAATACAGGGAGCTTTCTTTTTGGCCTGTTCAAATAAATCCCGAACTCTGGCAGCACCAGCACCCACAAACAGTTCTACAAACTCCGATCCAGAAATACTAAAGAATGGTACACCAGCTTCTCCAGCCACTGCTTTAGCCATTAGGGTTTTACCCGTTCCAGGAGGTCCAACTAATAGCACTCCTTTTGGAATTCGTGCTCCTATGTTAGTAAACCGTTGGGGCGTTTTAAGAAAATCTACAATTTCCTGTAATTCAGTCTTGGCTTCTTCTACCCCAGCCACATCATTAAAGGTAACTTTGGTAGCATCATCTTGCACATAAACCTTAGCTTTGCTCTTGCTAATGGAAAGAGCACCTTGGGGTCCGCCACCACCAAAACGTCCTGCAAAAAACTGCAAAATGCCAACAAAAATCAGTGGAGGTATCACCCAGCTAAGCACGATAGCAAACCAGCTTCGTTTAGGGGGAGGAGCAGCAGCAAATTCTACTCCTTTATCTTCTAGTCGTTGAGGTAACTCTAGGTCATAGATTGGGGTCGTGATCAGAATTTGTCCTGGCTGTTCAGTATCAGCTTTGAGCTGATACTGGATTTGGTCTTGCCCAACATAAACCCGTGCTACCTTTCCATCTTGGACTTGGTCAATAAACAAGCTGTAGGGTACCCGAGCGATTTTCTGTCCGAAGAATCCAGGCAAGAATAGGTTAGCTACAAGAAATAAACCCCCTAAAAACAAGAGAATATTGCCAATTAGGCGAGATCGAGGGGGTTGAGGTTTGTCTTTAATACTCATAGATGCAAGGTAGTTAAATCCAAAGTAATCTTTGTTTAAAATGCTTTTCTTATAGAGGGTAAAAGCCCTCACTCTTAGCCTACCAGGGTACGGTTAAAAGTTATACAAATTGTTCAAAGTAGGACTACAGATTCAGATGGGGAGATGGGGAGATGGGGAGATGGGGAGATGGGGAGAGGGGG
>NZ_JAAHIG010000459.1:0-6329 GCF_010692305.1 Moorena sp. SIO4G3
ATCACGCTAATCACAAAGATTTAACCAAAGGTGCGCTTGACCCGTAATTAAATTCGCCACGGGTCGCACCTCTTTTATGCATAGCCGACTAACCATAAAGGCTTCTTTATTCTAAGGTTTCATCTCCAACAAGGTTGAGTGCAATGAGACATAAAGCCGTCAAGGTTAGAATGTATCCTACACAAGAGCAAGTTCAAGTGTTAGCTCAGCATTTTGGATGTGCTCGCTGGTGGTGGAACTATGCCTTGAATCAGTGCATAGAAACCTACAAAGAAACTGGCTTTGGGCTAAAACAATCTGCACTCAACTCTATGTTGCCGAAACTCAAAAGACAAAAAGAGACTGAATGGCTAAAAGATTGTTACTCTCAGGTACTGCAATCTGTGAGTCTCAATCTTAGTCGTGCTTACCAAAATTTTTTTCAGGGAAGAGCAAAATACCCTAGATTCAAGTCATACCATCATCGCCAGTCAATTCAGTATCCCCAAAACGTAAAACAGGTAGGCGATTGCCTTAAATTTCCTGGAAAACTAGGGGTTATAAAGGCGGTAATTCACCGACCACTGGATGGAGAAATTAAAACTGTGACAGTCAGTAAAACTCCTTCCGGAAAATATTATGCTTCTGTGTTAATGGAGTATAAGAGTGATGGAGTAAAGCTATCCACTGACGCAGGTGCGCTTGACCCGTAATTAAATTACGGGTCAAGCGCACCTAAGGTGATCGGTATTGATTTAGGTATCAAAGATTTTGCGATTACCTATAACGGCGAAAAGACTTCTAAATTCAGTAATCCCAAGCATTTGGCTAAGTATGAAAAGAGGTTAGCCAAAAAACAGCGTATTGCTGCCCGAAAAACAAAAGGGAGTAATGGACGCAAAAAGGCCAGAAAGATTGTAGCTAAGGTATACGAGCGAATTGGAAATGTCCGCCAAGACTACCTGCACAAGCTGTCTAGAAAGATAGTAGATCAGAATCAAGTAGTGGTAGTCGAAAACCTAAATGTCAAGGGCATGGTTCGTAACCATAAATTAGCTAAGGCAATTTCTGATCTGGGCTGGGGAACCTTTGTTAATTTCCTGTCTTATAAATGCGAAAGCGATGCAGCGCGGTCTTGGGGGTTTCCCCCATGAGCGACTGCATCAAGACAGAGAAGGGAAAGCATTAGTAGAGATAGATAGATGGTTCCCCAGTTCTAAAACTTGCTCTAATTGTCATTACCAAATCAAAGAGTTGCCGCTTGAGGTCAGGACTTGGACTTGTCCAAGTTGTGGAACTCACCACGATAGAGATGGTAATGCGGCAAAAAACATTAGAGCAGCAAGGTTTCAGAATGCTATCCTCCTCTGGGACGGGGGAGGTCAACGCCAGGGTCGAAGAAGTAAGACCAAGACGCGGACGTCCGTCCAAGTTAAGGCATTCTTCCGTGTTCGCGTAGCGTGGCCAAAGGCCAAGCTGGAAGCCCCGACCTCTACGTAGTAGGTCGGGGTAGTTCACGATTAGAAGTTTGATCTGAACTGAAAAAAATATCTAACCGTCCAACCTTTAAGCTGCAACCTTGGCCAATAGGCCACGCGATCGCTGAAAGCGGGACTTCCTCCATCGCGTTCAACCAGCTAACCTTGACCTTTCGGCCACGCTACGCGAACAACCTTCAACCAGCTAACCTTCAACCAGCTAACCTTCAACCAGCTAACCTTCAACCTCCCAACCTCCCAACCGGCTAATCTGCAGCTTTTCCCTTGCTAGACCAACGAATAAATAATTTCTCCAGCTCAACCCAAACAAATAGTGATGTACTAAAGCCAAGACAGACAGCGAATTCCATCATAGTCAGAGGTTCAGTGCCAAAGAAGTCTTGCAAAAAGGGTACATAAACCAGTAACAGCTGTAAGAGAGTAGTTACAGTAACTGCCAACAGCAAATAAGGGTTAGAGAATGGGTTTAATTCCAGAGTCATGCGTTTGTTGGAGCGGACTGCCAGGGCGTGACCCATTTGAGCAATACATAGGGTAGTAAATACCATTGTCTTCCAGTGAGGGAAGTATCCGTAGGCAATTGCCATTAAGGTAATGTTGAAAATGGCAAAAACAATACCAATGCGCACCATATAAGACCCCAACCCTCTGGCAAAAATACTTTCCCGAGGACTAAAAGGCGATCGCTTCATCACATCGGGTTCTGCTGGTTCCACGGCTAGGGCAAGAGCGGGTAAACCATCAGTGACTAGGTTCATCCAGAGAATTTGTAAGGGAGTGAGCGGAACATCTGGTAGTCCCATGATCGGGGCTGCGGCAATAGTTAATACCTCACCGATGTTACTGCCCAGGATGTATCTAATAAAGCGGCGAATATTGTCATATACTGTCCGACCTTCTTCTGTGGCAGCAACAATGGTGGCAAAGTTGTCATCTAAAAGCACCATATCGCTGGCTTCTTTACTGACATCGGTTCCGGTAATTCCCATAGCAATACCAATGTCAGCTTGCTTGAGAGCGGGTGCATCATTCACCCCATCTCCGGTCATGGCAACAAATTTACCCCTACCCTGGAGTGCCTGAACAATTCTGAGTTTGTGTTCCGGAGCAACACGAGCATAAATGCTGACTTGGTCTACCTGTTCCTCTAGATCGAGCTGGGAAAGCTTTTGTAACTCCTGACCAGTCAGGACCTGATCACTTTGATTAGCAATTCCCAAATCCTGGGCAATCGCTCTAGCGGTAAGTTTGTGATCTCCAGTAATCATAATCGGACGAATTCCAGCATTCCGGCACAGCTGAACTGCTTCTCGTACCTCTGGCCGTGGAGCATCCAACATTCCCACTAACCCCAACCACACCAACCCTTGCTCTAAGGTTTCATGGTCTGCTTCTGGAGCTGATAAGCGATCTAGGGACTTATAGGCAAAACCTAGGACTCGCAAACCAGCCCCTGCCATTTGGTTATTCTGTTCCAAAATCTGTTGCCGCTGGTCTTCTGTCAAGGGTTGACACCCTAGAGTTCCTCCTGCTAAGTCATCATTATGTACTGATGAAGTACAATGCTCTAACACCAATTCTGGAGACCCTTTGGTCAACATCATGTAACTTGTCAGTTCTGGGTTCTCGGTTGTTCGCGTAGGGTGGCCTATTGGCAAAGGTTGTTCGCCTTTGGAATTCGAGTAGGGTAGCTGAGCAGGTAAGTTAGCAGGTTGACAATTATCTGGAGAACTATCCCACTGACAAATCACACTCATACGCTTGCGCTCAGAAGAGAAGGGAATTTCATCCACACGAGAATACTGTTGACTCAGGGGTTCCTTATCTACACCCCCTTTACCAGCCAGAGCAATTAATGCTCCTTCTGTGGGGTCTCCTAAAATCTTCCACTCCCCCTGTTCATACTGTAAGATGGCATCATTACACAGAGCACAAGCTAGAAGTAGGGGTTCGAGTTCGGGATACTGTTCTGTAGCAATGGGCTGATTGTCTAGGAGAAATTCCCCTACAGGTTCATAACCATTCCCAGTCACCTGAATACTAGTGTTGAGGGTATCCACCCGTTGCACAACCATTTTGTTTTGGGTTAGGGTACCAGTTTTATCAGAACAAATGGTAGTCACACTTCCTAAGGTTTCCACAGCTGGTAGTTTGCGGATTAGAGCATGACGGCGTACCATTCTCTGGGTTCCTAGGGCTAAGGTAACAGTCACCACCGCTGGCAAGCCTTCTGGAACTACAGCAACTGCCATACTTAAAGAAACTTCTACCAGTTGTTGGAACACACTCAAGTCCCAACCGCTTACGCCCAAGCCAATGATAATTACTAGTGCTACTAGCAACAGCGAACCGGTTACCAAGACTGTTCCTAGCTGAGACATGCGCTGTTGCAGAGGTGTAGGTTCACTTTCCACCCCTTGTAGCATCTGGGCAATTTTACCCAGTTCCGTATTCATCCCAGTACCAGTAACTAGGACTTTACCTCTGCCTTGGACAACTTCAGTTCCCTGAAAAACTAAATTAATGCGATCGCCTATGGGAGTATCTTCCGATAGCTCCACCTCTACGGTTTTATTGACAGCATTAGCTTCCCCAGTCAGTGCAGATTCTCTGACCTGCAAATTCGATGCCTCGATCAGCCTACCATCTGCTCCAACTTGTACCCCAGCTTCCAGCAACATCATGTCCCCTGGCACAAGCTGTTGACTATCTATCTCTAAGGTACGACCATCCCGCAGCACTCGTACCTTAGGCGATGCCATACTTTTCAGGGCTGCTAGGGCTTTTTCAGCACGGCTTTCCTGGAGATACCCGAGGATGCCATTAAGAATCACGATTGAGAGGATAGCAATCGTATCTTTGAAGGGGAATTCACTGGCCTTTTCTGAGGCTTGTTGCAGATTGATCAGATCTAAAATCCCGGAAACTATCGCTACTGCAATCAGCATCAGCAGCATGATGTCCTTGAATTGATCAAGGAACATTGCCCAGGAACTGCGCTTTGCTTTTTCCTCTAGTTCATTTAAGCCATAGTATTGTAAGCGCTGTGATACCTGTTGAGAGGTCAAACCGACTTGAGGGTCACAGCCTGATTCTGCTAGAGAATTTTCAACAGATTGGGTGTACCACGCTTTTAACGGGTCAGGCAATAAATTAGATTGGGTCAATGGATTCACCGGCAATGTTTGCTTTTAGATGATATTCATTCGATCATAAAAATTTCCTAGGGAGTTTGGAAACCAAGACTATAATCGAATCTAGGGCAACAAAATACCACCAGATGCAGCAAGTGAAGATCTGTTGTTAAAACTCTGTATTCTAAAGATAGGCAGTTGGCGCTAATCCTAGTAATTTAGTCCGTATTTGATCAGGTTTTATTTACTGTTGAAGCTCAAGGGTTGACTATTAACGGTAATCGTCAGAGTTGAAATAATTTAATCTAGAGTTTATCATACCTATGAGGTACAGATATTTTTTGTCATTATTACCTATTACCAGCTCCGAAGCTCCCTGTTCCCTGTTCCCAGCTCCGCTGTTCCCTGTTCCCTAAAACCCAGAAAGTTGTACCTCATGAGGAAAGATAATTGCTATATTGATTAATATTGATAGCGAACATTGAAGTAGAAGCCCTCATCCTGGGCATTGTTACTGCGATCATCCAAATCAACCAGAGGAATGCCATAGTCAAGTCGCAGATTAAGCCCTGTCACTGGCTGCACAATTAGCCCTAAGCCAATACCCGCTAAAAAGCGTTGTGACGGTAACGTATTAGGATTGTCAGGGTTATTCCAGACATAACCCATGTCGAAAAACGGAATTAGTTGTAATGCGGGGTCATCGTCTACGTCTCGATGTAAAGTGATACGGTCTTCAACAGAGAATCGTACTCCATTGTCCCCTGCTCTGATATTTTGACGGTAGCCCCTCAGGGATTGACCACCCCCAAGCAAAAATTGTTGGGGAGGCAATAGGCTATTGGGGGTAAGCTGAACTTCGGTTCCCATAATTAAGAAATTATCCTCTGAGAGAATCTGCAACCGCTGTACTTGACCTACCCAGCGAAAAAAGCGCCCATCAGGTATAGGATCCGGGTTGATAGTGGCATCAAACCAGCCAGTTCCGAGACTCAAAAGCGATCGCAAAAACCAAGTTCCCTCCAAATCCCGACGTAGATACTCTTGTTCAAACTTAATCACGCTCAGGGTAGTCGAGCCATCTTGATCTGGACCAAAGCCAAACCCAAGAGGCTCATCACCCAAAAAAGTCTGACCATCTCTGTAGCTGAATCCTAGAGACAGAGCAAATTCTTCCCGAGGTGTGCGGTACAACGGCTGACGAAATCGAATTTCATATAGCTCAGATTCTCCCTCAATATCAAAAACATTGAATGGTGCTTGAGTCACCCGATTACGGTCGATCACTGTTCGCAGTTCTAAGGTACCATTTCGGGGATTGAGGGGAAAGCGATAGCCAATATCAAAAATATTAGACCCCCCAGTGGTCGAACGGCGATAAGTGAAAGAAATTTCATCCCCATTGCCAGTTAGGTTGAGATGCCGAAGATTAAAGCTCATTCGTTCAGAACCAATACTAGGAGGTGAGTAGTTATCAACCCATACACTGCCTTCGAACGGATTAGCTTCCACAACACGAACAATCAGAATGCTCTGTCCTACTTTTGTTCCTTTGCGCAGGCTGGCTTCTATACTTTCCAACTTTGGGTCAAGCCGTAACAATCGTAATTGGTTTTCCAAATCAGTAGTATTGAATGGTGTTCCAGTACCTAACTGGACACGGCTGCGGATATAGTTGGCATTGAGGCGGCGTGTTCCTTCAACTTCGATCTTTTCA
>NZ_JAAHIG010000046.1:0-41778 GCF_010692305.1 Moorena sp. SIO4G3
GAACCTGGATTTTAGATCCGAACTCTTCGGGAGATCTGACCTCTACTGTTCTTGGTTCCGGCCAGGTTCAGCAAGTCGGGTCGTCGAGCGAAGAATCCCCGCGTCTTTAGACCGGGGAGTGTCAACACCGTACCATTGTGCCATCGGATATATTACCAATTGAGCGATCGCATTTCCAGCTTGGCGGATCACGCGGAAGTTTTCACTACCAAGACGCTCAATGTAAGCCTCACAGTCACTTACGGAAACCCCAAAGCACTGAGATATAATCATCCCAATCTGCTCAAGGTCTTGTGAGTTGCAAACCGGACTATAGTCCAACCCAAGTGTCATATTAAAGAAGTTTGTATTACATATACTACTATAATACAAACTTCCCATACTGGGGGGGAAATAATGTCAAAGTCCCCCAGTATTGGGGGATTTAGGGGGCTTTGCGTAAGTCCTGTGGTTAATTTGAATTCTTAACAGTTACAGCTAACTACCTATAGTAACGATAAAAAATACCATCATGCCTGCGCCTGGGAGAATAGATTCTGACTCCCCTACGATTACGATAGTAGATTTCATCGTCCCTGCGCTTGGGAGAATAGACTCGCACGCGCCCACGCCTAGGAGAATAGATTCGCACCCCCCCACGCCTAGGAGAATAGATTCGCACGCGCCCACGGCCACGCCCACGCCTGGGATAATAGATGCGCCGACGCCTGCGGTGTGAACGATGCCTGTGTTTACGCCCGAATGAAGAGATGACAACGTCTAGGTTACTATCCCCAACAACGATGGGACTTTCAGCGTTAACTGGAGCCAGAGGGACTAGAGCCATCAGTCCTGTGAGAAGCACAATTGAGAATTTCATATTGCTGACCTCCTGTGGAAGAGCAATGCTATTTGAGCTACCGATAGATTAAATAAGCGTCAGCTATCAGCTAAAGGCGTTTAGTTAGGTTTGTTTCACCTTTTTAGTCAGGTGTTTTTGTCGAACTAAAGATCCATGCTTGATAGCTGATAACTGATCGCTCAATACTTACACAGATAGACGAGATAGACGTAGCTTACCTGAATGAATGTTCCCATACCCCCCTCTGTGGTGGTATTTTTATCCGGTTCCAAAGTAACGTAAGCATTCAGCTATCAGTTATCACCTAATGCGCTACGCGCAAGCTACTTGAGGTGCTAGCAGGCGCTTTAACTGAACGGGGTCGGATGAGTAAAACGAGCACAGATTTTCAACCAGTCGCACCAGCACCGTAAACTGTTTTCTTACCTCCCGTTGATTAGCTGACGGCTGACAGCTGATTGCTGAATGCTTACGATTACTGACCACCAACAGTCAACCGTCACCCAAACAGTTAAAAAGTGTGAAGTTTAGATCTCAAAGATGCTTAAAACAGTAGATAATAATAAATTTGGCATAAAAAGGATAACACCATGGCAGATTACCAGCACTGGGAGGAATCACTCGTAGCACCAATTATCCGTCAGGCTCAGCAAAAACTGATGTCTCCTAGGAAATTTCATGCCCTCTGCCAACAGGTCATCAAATCTACTGGTCAAAACAAGCTATACTTTTATCCACCACCTTCCGAGCTACTAGATGTAACTAACGGGATTACCATCAAAGAGTTAAGACAATTTTTAGACAAATTAGCAAAGTATGTCAGTAGTACCTCCTCAGAAGGACACCGAGTCACACTCTACCTAAAAAGAGTGCGGGTTAGATTAGGTAGGGTAAACAAGACAGTTGTTTTAGTAAAAAAAACCAGAGTGTGTCAGCACAGTCAAAAATCTGTTTTAAAGCGGTGCGACCCCGGTCGGGTTTCCCGACCTAGGGAAAGCGCACCAAGAGAGGCCAAGCCTTCTAGGAAAAAATTAGAAGTCAACTCCAAGGGGTTATATTCCAAGGCCATGCTCTCCCAGGATTTGCCCTCCCAGGATTTGCCTACACAACCAGCTCCAATTCACCCTGAAATGCTATCTACAGGGGGAATGAAGGTTGAGGTAGAAATAGCTGGAGCTGGCATGGTTGGTCGGGTAGCTCGCCTGAGAATTAATGGCAAAGACCTGGCATTTAAAGCATTTTTTGACCCAGATTTTGTCTGGCAGCATGGTCCTTGGGCTGAAATTCCCATTGGGATTAGACTGAAATATGCTCAGGTAACGAAAAATTGTGCAGAATTCTTGTTTGCTAGTCAAGATTGGATGGTATCGGAATGGATTTATCCCGATACTAATCCCGAGTTTCGGAACAATGGCATCACTTATGAACAGTTTGCAGAGCAAGAAGGTCTAACTCAACTCAATTCATTAAATATATATAATTACAATCCATACAATATACGTCTTGATCCAGGGGGAATTCAGAAAGAATATTGGGGCAGACGTTGGCATGATTTTTTAAGAGGAATTGTCTTTTACCTCAGAAAAGTCCAGCGAGAAGGATTAAAATCCCTGACACCATACCTTTCAAAAAGAATGATTACTTACCTATTACGGCGATTAATTGTTTTAATTTCTCCTTGGAAGAGTGACTCGATCGGAGGAAGGGAAAAGCGATGATGAGATGATGGGATAATGAGATGATGAGATGATGAGATGATAGGTATAGCAAGCAAAACAATCAAGCCAGAGAATAAGGTATAATTGGATCAGTATTCAATTACCTATTAGATCATGTAATAGCAATCCTAAATCAATTGAGAGAATGTTTTTTCCCTGTTCCCTACTCCCTGCTCCCAGATCCGCTGTTCCCAGATCCGCTGTTCCCTTTGCTAAAGGCTAATTAACCTTAATAAAAATCTCCCCATCTCGCCATCTCCCCATCTCCCCACACCTCCCACCCTCCCCACCCTTCCCACACTTTCATTTTTATTGACAAATATCAATACCCGATCTTCCCCCATCTTTTAACACAGGAGTTTGGTAGGATATCTATAAAAGTGTCCCTAAACGCACAACTATACATCCGAGAACTATACATCTCCTTCTCCTGCTATGCTTAAGAGACTAATTGGTGATCCCAACGCACGTAAGCTCAAACGGTACCAACCTGATGTTGTAGAAGTTAACCTCCTCGAAGAAGACATCCAGCACCTATCGGATGAACAACTCAGAGGCAAAACCGCAGAGTTCAAACAGCAGCTGGAGAAAGCCAACACTAGTCAAGAGCGTGATGAAATTCTTGATCAAATTCTGCCAGAAGCCTTTGCTGTAGTGAGGGAAGCAGGAAAGCGAGTGCTGGGTATGCGTCACTATGATGTCCAAGTCATGGGTGGCATTGTCCTGCACAAAGGACAAATCGCAGAAATGAAAACTGGTGAAGGAAAAACCCTGGTGGCTACTTTACCAGCTTACCTCAATGCCATCGATAGTAAAGGGGTTCACATTGTAACCGTTAACGACTACTTAGCCCGTCGGGACGCGGAATGGATGGGACAAGTTCATCGCTTCCTAGGTCTAACTGTGGGGCTGATTCAATCGGGAATGTCCCCCCTCGAGCGGCAAAAGAACTATGCCTGTGATATTACCTATAGCACCAACAGTGAATTAGGCTTTGACTATCTCCGGGACAACATGGCCACAGCAATGTCAGATGTGGTGCAACGTCCATTTAACTATTGCATTATTGACGAAGTAGACTCAGTACTGATTGATGAGGCCCGAACCCCACTGATTATTTCTGGGCAAGTGGAGCGACCGACGGAGAAGTACATTAAGGCCGCAGAAATTGTCCGCAGGCTCTATCCAGAAGATCCAGAGAATCCTGATCAACTAGGACACTACGAAGTTGATGAAAAAGCCCGTAACATCTTGATGACCGATGAAGGCTTTATCGAAGCAGAGCAACTTCTAGGGGTTAAAGATTTGTACGACCCCAAAGACCCTTGGGCTCATTATATTTCCAATGCCCTCAAGGCTAAGGAACTCTTTCAGAAAGATGTGAACTATATCGTGCGCAATGGCGAAGTAGTGATTGTAGACGAGTTCACTGGCCGAGTGTTGGCAGGACGCCGGTGGAGTGATGGTCTACACCAAGCCATAGAAGCCAAGGAACGGGTAGACATTCAAAATGAAACCCAAACCCTAGCAACCATTACCTATCAGAATTTCTTCTTGCTCTATCCCAAACTCGCCGGTATGACAGGTACCGCGAAAACCGAAGAAGCGGAATTTGAAAAAATCTACAACTTGCAAGTTACCATTATTCCCACTAACAAACCCTCTAAACGTCGAGACGTTTCCGATGTGGTTTACAAGACCGAGCCAGCTAAGTGGAGGGCAGTAGCAGAAGAATGTGCTGAACTCCATCAACAAGGACGTCCGGTACTAGTGGGAACCACCAGTGTAGAAAAATCCGAGTTGTTGTCGGGTCTGTTAGCCGAAAAGGGCGTACCCCATAACCTGCTCAATGCTAAACCGGAAAATGTGGAGCGGGAATCAGAAATTGTGGCTCAGGCAGGACGCAAAGGAGCATTGACTATTTCCACCAACATGGCTGGCCGAGGAACAGATATTATTTTGGGAGGTAATGCTGACTTCATGGCACGGCTGAAGCTACGGGAATATTTTATGCCCAAAATAGTTCAGCCAGAGCAAGACGAAGCCTTTGCCCCCATAGGGGTAACTACTGCAAAGCCTAAATCGGACGCTGTTGGGTTTGCTCCAGGAAAGAAACCGAAAAGCTGGAAGGTTAGCCCTCAGATTTTCCCTACCAAATTGTCCCGGGAAACGGAACAACTCCTAAAAGAGGCAGTAAATTTTGCAGTTCAACAGTATGGAGAGCAGAGTTTACCGGAACTAGAAGCAGAAGAGAAATTAGCGATCGCTTCAGAAAATGCTCCCACCAATGACCCAGTTATTCAAAAGCTGCGGGAAGTCTATAAAGCAATTCAAGGGGAATATGACGCATTCACCACCAAAGAACATGATGATGTGGTAGAAAAAGGTGGCTTGCACGTTATTGGCACTGAACGTCATGAATCCCGCCGTATTGATAACCAGCTCAGAGGACGAGCTGGACGGCAAGGTGACCCCGGTTCTACCCGATTTTTCCTAAGTTTGGAAGACAATCTGCTGCGGATATTCGGAGGCGATCGCGTAGCAAGAATGATGGATATGTTCCGGGTTGAGGAAGATATGCCCATCGAATCCGGGATGCTCACCAGCTCCTTAGAAAATGCCCAGAAAAAAGTGGAAACCTTCTACTACGATACCCGGAAGCAGGTATTTGAGTATGACGAGGTCATGAACAACCAACGGCGGGCAATTTATGCAGAAAGACGGCGAGTTCTGGAAGGACTAGACCTCAAAGAACAAGTCATCCAGTATGCCGAAAAGACCATGAGTGATATTGTAGACGCCTACGTTAACCCAGAGTTACCACCAGAAGAGTGGGATTTAGAGAGCTTGGTAGGAAAGGTCAAAGAATTTGTCTACTTACTCCAAGATCTAGAACCACAGCATCTAGAAGATATGACTGTCGGGGAAATCAAAACCTTCCTCCATGAAGAAGTCCGTAAAGCCTATGATATCAAGGAAGCTCAAGTCGATCAAATCCAGCCAGGACTAATGCGACAAGCTGAGCGATTCTTTATCTTGAATCAAATCGATAACCTCTGGCGAGAGCATTTACAATCCATGGATGCCCTACGGGAGTCAGTGGGATTACGAGGTTATGGCCAAAAAGACCCCCTGATTGAGTATAAGCAGGAAGGCTATGAGATGTTCTTGGAAATGATGATCGATATCCGCCGCAATGTGGTATACTCCCTCTTCCAGTTCCAGCCACAAATGCAACCCCAAGCAGTTTGATGGGTTTGTAAGTTGAAGGTTTAAGAAGTTGAAGGTTTAAGGTTGTTCGCGTAGCGTGGCCTTTTGGCCAAGGTTTAAGGTTGTTCGCGTAGCGTGGCCTTTTGGCCAAGGTTGAAGGTTGTTCGCGTAGCGTGGCCTTTTGGCCAAGGTTTAAGGTTTAAGGTTTGCTGCTGCCCTTAACCTTTTGCCTCTAGCATGCATGCCTCTTGCCTTCCCCTCCTGGGAGGGGTTAGGGGCTCACAGGGGTAGGTTTTTTACATTTGGGTAAAACATAGGACAAGCCAGAGGGAGAGGAAAAGAAAAACAACGAACAAATGATGATTTTTAACGACAAATTAATTAGACCTCTTGCAAAAATAGTTTGAGTTATAATTAAAGTTTTGGTAAAAATTATGTAGATTGTGTACTAGGCTTATACACAAACAGAGTACAAAGCAAGTTTGTTAGTCTTAAGCGATCGCTAACTGGAAAATTACAAAATTAATAATTGTACCACGAAAAACTTTTGCAAGAGGTCTACTGAGACGCGCTCAATACCCAAAACGGTAGAGATTGCTTGGGACACTACTAAAAATGGACGCAAGGATTCAAAATATAGTCAAGCACATGCTCTGGTTACGCAGCTAGTGAGCTTGAAAGCAACCTGATGGTAGCTTAGGTACAAACTGTGAAAAGACAACCTATTCAGCAATGAACAGGTTTTTTAATTTATGAAACAAAAACTTCCTGTTGGAAGGAGGTTAGTAACAACAAGGATAATTACCCTCTTACCCTGTTTTAACCCTTAGAGTTAATATTTCTTGCGGAAATTACTGCTCAGAATACTTAAAGGCAAAATTAAATTATTCTTACCCAAAACAGAGAGAAACCATGGTACGTCGTCAATTTGTTCACCGAAAACATCAGGAACCTCAAAAAAAGTCAGACGATAGTTGGATACTACAACGAAGTGCCGTGCGTAGAATTCCTACAAAAACTCAGGAATCCCAGAAATCAAAAGACAGTTGGATACTACAACGGAGTGCCGTGCATGAGGTTCCCGCAAAAAACTTGACGCAACCACCAGATTTTGTAGTCAGACCAAATTTGAGGCAACCACCAGATTTCGTAGTCAAACCAAATTTGAGACAACCACCAGATTTCGTAGTCAAACCAAATAAGGGAATTCAAGTGGATTTGACACAGATACCAGTGAGGAATTATTCTGAAACACCTTTTCAGCCAAAAATGCGATCGCATCTACAGGTACAACAGCTTGTGGCTAAGGACAGGTTAGCGACCCAACAAGAAAAAGGAAGAAGTGATAAAGAAACTCCAGTCCAGCGTCAGAAGGATAAAAGAGAAACGGAAAACAAGACAGGGTTACCAGACCATCTCAAGGAAAGAATTGAAAGTATGTCGGGTCACGACCTATCCGGAGTGCGTGTGAACTACAATTCGCCCAAGCCAGCCCAACTAAATGCTCATGCTTATACTCAGGGGCAGACGATTGAAGTAGCACCAGGACAGGAGCAGCATGTACCTCATGAAGCGTGGCATGTAGTGCAGCAGATGCAAGGAAGAGTTAAACCAACGATGAAAGTGAAAGGAGTTAGGGTAAATAATGAAAAGGATTTAGAGAAGGAGGCAGATATATTGGGGAAAAGGGCGATACAGAGGAGTTCAAGGAAGAGAGGTTTGCACGCTGAGCTCATCAGAGAAACAAGTAATAAACCGCAAAAAAAAGAAATAATTCAAAAAAATCCCATACCAATTAAAATAAATGATACAATAGTAAATTTAGAGATAGGAACAATCTACTTGATAGGAGAGACCCATGATCAAGATGAAGGCTTGGCTACAGAAATATTAAAAATCGAAAATGATCACATAAAAATTTTATTTGAAGGGTTAAGTCAAGAAGAAGCTATCCAAAATCCTGAAAAATACCCCAGAGCAAGTTATTTGGAAGAAGATTATCCAAAAATCATGCAAGAAATGTTTTATGCCGTCTTTGTAATGAACGACTACATAAAAATTTCGGAAAAACAAGAATCTAATCAGGTAGAATGGGATGGAAATGACTTTCAGCGTGTAGCATGGGGGGTAAGACAATTTAAAAAACTGTATACTAGTAATAACAATGAAGAAAAAATATTTAAGGAAAAAGTAAATAAACTGTTGTCTAAGCCTCAGATTATTCAAGGGTTACCAGATCTTCTAGATCTGATGGAGAAAAGTCCTGACGTAGCCAATAAAAACTTACTGGAAATTATGATATATACCTTGTCGATAGGAGTGGGTATATTACAACAAATAGTTAAAAAAACACCTAAAGATGAATTTGAAGATAGCGTAACAAATAAAGCCAAACAACTAAAGCAAGTAGTTCAAGAAACCGAAGGGAAATTTTTTAATCAAGAACCGACAAAAGAGTTAACTAGCTTACGTGAAGAAAGCATGATTCAGCGAATCAAAGATGAACACAAAAATACAGAAGCTCTAATAGTTATTATGGGAAAACGACATATCCCGGAGGTATTGAAGGAGGTGGCTAAGTTAGGGACAGTTGAAGTATTTAACAGCTATCAAGAGTTTTTCACTAGTGGCTGACGGGGTTACGAAACAGGCTGAAATGTTTGCTATGTAAAGCTACAGCCTTTTCAGATCTAGTGAGGTATAATCAAGATACTATAATATGAGCCGAGCCAAGAAAGAAGTGAGACCTTATTCTATTGATTTACGTCATGAGATTATCAATGTGTATGAGAATGAACCTATTTCTCAACGGCAGTTAGCCAAACGGTTTGGAGTGGCTTTGAGTTTTATTCAAAAATTAGACCTCTTGCAAAAGTTTTTCGTGGTAGAATTATTAGTTTTGTAATTTTCCAGTTAGCGATCGCTTAAGACTAACAAACTTGCTTTGTACTCTGTTTGTGTATAAGCCTAGTACACAATCTACATAATTTTTACCAAAACTTTGATTATAACTTAAAATATTTTTGCAAGAGGTCTAGTATATTGTCTTGATGCAAAGCGCGAGTGGTTTGAATTTACCGTAAGACAGTTGAGCCTTGTCTTGATGCAAAGCGCGAGTGGGGGAAACCCCCGCGTGAAGGCGCTGCATCGCTAATCAATAAGTTTTACCCATGCATCTGCATAGCCGACCAACCATAAAGGCTCAACGTAATCAGGTTTGGTCTCCGGGGGAAACCACGGCAGTCGCTCATGGGGGGAACCCCCAAGACCGCGCTGCCTTCCCAAGACCGCGCTGCATCGCTTTCTTATCCCCCACACCCCACACCCCACACCCCACACCCCACACCTGACGTCTTTGTAAAAAACATACCCTTGAAAGGGGGTTAGGGGTGGGTGCCTTTTGCCTTTTGCCTTTTGCCTTTTGCCTTGTTTAACTATAGTTATCACTAGTCAACCGATTCCCAATTCCCGATTCCCGATTCCCGATTCCCGATTCCCGACTTAACTTTATGGTCGAATCAACTTCCGTTCTGCCTGACGATACTCAGAAATCTTTCTGGCTCGTTGCAAAGGAATATAAGTAATCATTGCCACTAAGGGGATACCGGTTACTACCACAGCCGCTGGTACCAATGGATCAAGCAATCCCAGTATAAAAATTAGACCCAAACTACTCCCAAACGCTGTACTCACCAGTGACAGCCAGATCGAAAAATTCCTAGTCAATCCCCTATCCATAAACTTTTCTACCACAATACCGATTGCTACTCCACTGATCAATCCACCCACTAGTCCAGCTACAGCCCCAACCACTGTTGTAGCTTCTGCTGTTGCTACCAATCCAGTCAAAGCCGTTACCCAAGTAACAATACCAACTAAAATACCAGCCGTTCCTCCTGCCATTGCTCCTGAGGTACGACCAGCTGTTGCCGTTAACCAAGCTGCCAATTCCAAACCTACCGCTGCCCCAGCTAAGGTGCTAAAACCAGGTGTGGCACTAATTCCCATTAGAGTTCCGTAGATCAGCAGACTAGAGGCTATAATCCAATCAACAGCTACAGCAAATAGTAACAATAAGGCTAGGTAAGCGTAGGGGAGTTTTTTCCGAGTAATTGGGATAGGAGCAGTTTTTAAATTAATATCTAACGAATAAGTCTTCGGGGAAGAATTTGTGTGCAGTAAAACCTTTCTTTGGTAAGTTTTATCCGCCATCAACTTTCCAGTATCAATGGTGATTTTGCACTCAACTTGATTCCCTTCAAAGGTGGCTGGTTCAAACGAAATCCAGCTATGGTAATCGGGGGTATGAGGTGGATCGTGAAGATGAGGCGCAACTTCCCACTTTCCAGTTAACGTTGTCTCAGGTATAGGATTCTTGATCCAGATGGAGTGAGTCAGTTTTTTGCCCAAGCTAGTCCCGGTGAACTCCAGACTGCTGTGACTCAAGTCAACCTTTGGTAAACAAATCGGGTCAGTAGGTATAGCGGCTAGAGCAGCTCTAGCATTGGGATAGCGGTTCTCCAGTTGGGGTTCCACCATTTTTTCTAACCACTTCACCCAATGGGGACTCACCTTCGGAATTAAATGCTGAAAATTAACGTGATAGCGGATATCAACTAAATCATCAATATCCTCTGCTTTGGTATTACTCAATAAGCAAATTAATGTGATACCTACACTATAGAGATCTGATGCTTCGGTGAGTTGACGCCGAAATAATTGCTCTGGTGGCATAAAGCCTAAGGTTCCTTTAACCAGGCTACTAACCCCTACTTCTCCATCCCCCAGTCGCGCAAAACCAAAATCAATCAGATAGACATTGAGATCATCATCTACCAAGATATTAGCTGGTTTAACATCCCGATGAATTACTGAGGGAATACGGTTTTGGAGATAGACAAAAATTTCCAGCAAATAAATCGCAATTCGCTTAATGTCATCAGGACTAAAACTTCGCGGTTTGGCCAGAGATGAGGCTTCTTTATACTCCTGAACTAGGCAAAAACCATCTTCAGTTTGGAAGGAATCTAGATAGCAGGGAATCCCCGGATGTTCCAATCCTCGCAGCACTTGAATTTCACGCTCGTATGTGTCATAATTTAACCAGTTTGTGTTAGTTTGAATAACCTGAAACTGCTTAATGACAACATACTGTTTAGTTTTGAGGTTTATCCCCAGGTAAGTGTATCTGCCGACGGCTTGATTGCACGTTAACTCCCTGATGATCTGATAGCCATGAATTTTAAATTCTAGACAATTATTCATAAGCTGATAGAAATTTATCAACACTTAACCCGCAGGGTTAAATGTTGATAAATTTAGTAGTTATAGAAACCAATAGCTATTACTGGTTTCTCTAACTGGTCTAACTCTAACTGGTCTAAACTACATCACCTTTGATGGTATTGCTGGTTGATTAGTTTCAGTTCTTTCCCAGGGGAAAGACTTGTATTTTACGTAGAAACCACCTAATACCACCAGTATGATAATAATCATACCAATACCTAGGGAGCTGGGTAGCCAAAATGCCACTTCGATATGGTTGATTTGACCAGGTTGCAGTGTCCAAACTAGCTGATGTCCATCATCATAAATCTTGGGACTAATGGCATTGGGGGATTTCTCAATACTGTTTGCTCCCCAAGGGGTCTCTAGGCTAAACTGCAAATCCAACAGTGAACCAGCAGTAACCACAACCTTGCCATTATCAGAGTTGATTACCCCTAGGCTGCGCAAATCCAGGTCATAGCTTAAGTGATTTCGTTGCACCACAAAAAAGTTGTTTTGATCTAGGCGTAAATTAGAGTTAAAACTTGGGTTACTATCACTGTCTGGTGCTAATGGGGCATCTTCTGGGTGACCAACTGGGTTAAAAAACTGCTCAAACTTGGATACTAATTCCTTACCGTTGTTAAAGGGAATTGCGATCGCAATTTCTCGGTCCGAGAGGCGCTGGGTTTTCCCCTGAAGCTGCTTTGCCCGACTTTCGAGACTTCTGAGCCATTCAGTCGCCTCAGCATCGCTCAACTTTGTCAGCTGTTCTCCAAGCTTGATCTGCTGGACAATCTTGCCATGGTGTTCACCGTCAAACCTGACCCCAAGATCATAGTTGACACAACCAGACAGTAGCACTGATGCCAGCACAATCACCCCCAGAACCCGTAAATGCCTCAGAGTTCCACTAACCAACTGCCTTAAACTCACAAAATTTAACTTCACCAACCCTTCTCCTTTTTTTCTTAGTGTCCTTAGGGATTTATGAAACAATAGGTCGATTTGTTACATATATAACCTAAAACCAATACAATAGCATGTTGTAATCATGTTATAGAATCTCATAAACCAGCCCAAATCCTATGAATAAGCCTACTTTACGTAAACTGCATAGTACTTTAGCTCCAATCATCGTACTGCCTTTCATGATCACAGCAATCACCGGCATAGCCTATCGATTAGGGAGAGCCTGGTTTGGGCTTTCTAAAGATCAAACCCACTTTTTAATGGCGATTCACGAAGGAGAATACCTTGGTGATCAACTGAGGCCGATTTATGTACTTTTAAATGGTTTAGGATTAATTTTTATGTTAGTTACAGGTATAGTAATGTATTGGAAAAGTATCAGCAAGAAAGGTATTTTTTCTAGCAAAGTGACAGATAAAAAAACCGCCCCAGATAGTTAATTAACTGACTCTAGCAGTTTTTAATTCGGTGAGGGGCTTACTAGAAGTGGGTTTGAGGGAGTCGGGAGTCGGGAGTCGGGAGTCGGGAGTCGGGAGTCGGGAGTCGGGATCGGGAGCGGTGCGACCCACCCAACCCTTGGATTTAAGCAAAGTTCAAGAAACAGTCTCTGCTAAGCTGATGCGCATTTAAATTGGTTTTTCCCTGTTCCGGTGATCCGCTGTTCCGGTGATCCGCTGTTCCGGTGATCCGCTGTTCCCTTTGAGCAATTTAGGTATCCCAATCTAAATGCTGAACAGCTTAGCTAGTGATATCAAAGCCCAAACCAAATCAATCCACCCAGGGTTAAACTCACCAAACCAACAGCTAGCCAGACGAATTGATTATCCTTAGTGTTAATCTCAGCAGGATCTAGGGGTTCTGGTACCAAGCCTAGGTTAGGCTGCTTGCGATCGCTAAAAGACTTATACACATAACTCTCCCGGTCGTCACTTTCTGCGATCGCACCTAAGTCAGGAATGTTGGTCATCCATTCTGCTGGTCTAGTCAGCTGAGGAGCTTGCAGAATATAGAGTAAATCTTTACCTTGTTTGGAGGTATCTAGGTCAGGATGGCTAGTCAACTGTTGGCAAAGTGCGATCGCTTCCGCTTTTTGCCCAGCTGCCTCATAAGCCATCACCAACCACATTTGCACCTCTCCCCCGAGCCCAGAGGATGGATTTACCAGATTTCTGGCTGTGGTCAAATGCTCTATAGAAGCACGATATTCTCCTCGTTCAAATGCGGCTTTTCCTGACTGGTACTCAAGGTAAAATTTTTCATTAGCCATTAGTCATTCTTTAATTATAGCAATTCAAGAACTTGTGATGTACAAATTTACAGTTTTTAGGGAGCAGGGAGCAGGGACTTCGGAGCAGGGAGCAGGGAATAGGGAATAGGGAAGTCCGAAGAGAGAACAGCTAAAAAATAATTCGTACCTCATAGCTACGATAAACTCTCTATTAATTGTTAATAATTAAAGAATTAATTATTAATTTCCATTTTCAATTAAGCTTCTTCAGTACCTTTGATGCTAAATGTACAGTTAAAAAGCTTATAAAGCTTACTTTACAGGGGTTCTGAGGCTATTTAACTAGCAAAATCTGAATACCGCCTCTTCCGACTACTCCCTGCTCCGTTCGCGTAGCGTGGCCAACGGCCTCAGTCCCTGCTCCCTGCTCCCTTTGTAAAAGTGTTTATTTAGCATAACAAGTACCGAAGAGCCTCAATTAACAATTTCCTAGTTGCCATTTGCGATTTGTCCTTAGTTGGTAAATTCCGATGCCACAATCATCGAACCGATTCCTTCATCGGTGAAGATTTCCAGGAGCAGGGCATGGGGAATGCGACCATCAATAATATGAGCCGCACGTACCCCTTGGGCAAGGGATCGCACGCAGCAGTTTACCTTAGGAATCATCCCACCAGACACTACCCCACTCTCAATCAACTCCCGTGATTGTTGAATATCTAGGTGAGCAATCAGGCTAGATTGGTCTTTAGGATCCTTCAAAACCCCAGGGGTATCAGTCAGCAAGATCAGCTTTTCTGCTTCTAAAGCAGCTGCGATCGCACCGGCAACCGTGTCAGCGTTGATATTGTAAGCTTGGCCAGTATCATCAGCCGCCACACTAGACACTACTGGAATGTAGCCACTATTAACCAAAGACTCTACTAGCCGCACATCCACACTGCTCACTTCCCCAACAAAGCCAATACCCTCTTGACCTTGTGGGCGTGCTACGAATAAGTTACCATCTTTGCCACACAGCCCGACAGCATTACCACCAGCGTAGTTAATCCGAGAGACTAACTCTTTATTCACCCGACCCACCAGCACCATTTCCACTACATCCATCGTGGCAGCATCGGTCACCCGCAGACCATTCTTAAATTGTGGCTCAATCCCTAATTTCCCCAGCCAGCTATTGATTTCTGGACCACCACCGTGAATAACTACTGGTCGTACACCCACAGAAGCTAAGAAGACTATATCCCGGATTACCTGGTCTTTGAGATTGCTGTCTTTCATGGCCGCACCACCATACTTAACCACGACTGTGCGACCAGCAAACTTTTGGATGTAGGGTAGTGCTTCACTGAGTACCCGCACACGGGTTGCTTCAGTTTCCCTTATGTACTCTTGAGTATAGAGCATAGGCAATCACTCAAATCTATAATCACATCCACAGCAGTGTAAATCATTTTCATAGCTTAGGGCTAGATAGAATGGCTCGTTCCTTAAGAATTGGAACAGACAAAGCTTCAGGGGAACAGAGGTAGAGGTGTTTTCTTCTGGTAAAAGATAGATGGGTCAGATGGTCAGATGGTGATATAGGTATAATTTTCGACCCGATTCCCTCGGTGCGCTTACAGTCGTCGAATTAAATTCGCCACGGGTCGCACCGCTCCCTACTCCCTCGGTGCGCTTACAGTCGTCGAATTTAATTCGCCACGGGTCGCACCGCTCCCTACTCCCTACTCCCTACTCCAATTAACCTAGGAGGAGGTACCTCACCCAGCTCTTGAAATCAGAGAGTTTTTAGAAAAAATTGCGGATTTACAAGCAAAACCCAAGACTAATTTAACAGAATAAAACCAGGCTACCACCTTAAAGCAGGGCTTTATATTAAATTTACCTTAATGGAGAATTAGTAATCAATAATTTTACCTCACTACTACCGAGCAATTACCGATTACCATTAGCTCCTGTGTTAGCTTAAGTATATAGCCTGACAAAGAATTGCTTAGTTACCTGTTTCACCTCGATGCTGAAAATCCTGATCAAACAGCTGCGCCACGATCATTATATTTTTTGGTCTAACAGCTTAATTATTCTACTATTTTTAGTTTTAAGTATCTATGTCAAGATTCAGGACAGGGGTTATATAGTCGTAGGACTTTTTGATGATCCTTTTCTTCTACATCGCCCCTACATCGGCACGTTATCAGCTGTCTCTGAATTAATGTGGTGTGTAGTAGTAACCATTTGTTTATGGTGCTGGTTCTTGCTGAACAAAATTCAGCCCAATCAAAAAATAAATCGATTTATTTTATACTCTGCCATTGGCATTGGAATATTATTAACTGATGATGTCTTCAGGATTAATTTAATACTAGCAAAGCAAGGGATTTCCAAAGCGCCGGTGTATTTTATGTATGGCATAGGTGCCATCCTCTATGGATTAGCCTTTTGGAAGATAATTCGATCTACACCATATATACTGCTGATGATTGCGGGAATTTTATTTGTCATATCTGGTTTGGTGGACTTCTCCCATTTGTCAGGAAAAGGAACCCGAGCCATGCTAGAAGATGCCACTCGGTTATTGGGTATTATGAACATCACTCTCTATTTCAGCCAGGTATGCTGGCAGGTGATGCTGCAATCTTGGGATAGAAAGAGAAATCGAGCTATCTAATTCCTAAATTGGGATTTAAAGTTCTCTGGGCAAAGAATTGTTGTGGGGTAATTTTAAATTCCGTAATTTCACAGATTTACAGTCCCTGTTCAAAACGTTAAGAATAGAAGAACCAAGTGTGTCTTACTGTCATGGGAGGTGATTACCTTCTCGATACCCAGTTCCACTTCACAAGGGAATTAACTCCAACGGATAAGTTGGAGATCTGCTACTTGGTACGAAACCAAGATGGTTAATCTGACCATTGCTGTTACCATCGGTGCTGCTGGAAATTCTTGCCCAATTGACCAACGGCATATGCTCAAAACCTTACAAGAGATGTTCTCCGGTCATTATATATTCCACGAGCATTGCTATGTCTGGAAGCCTGAATTAGTTGGACTTCATGCTGGATCGGATTTACTAATTGCTCTATCCTATTACTCTATTCTGCTGTTGCTGATCTATGTTTGGTCTCAACACCAAGATCTGCCATTACTGAAGATTTTATTACTATTTAGTGCCTTGGTTTTGTGCTGTGGCACCAGTCACTTGCTGGAAGTCTGGACAATTTGGCATCCCGATTATTGGCTCTCTGGTTTAGTCAAAGGCACTAGTGCCATACTTTCTCTGTCTAGCGCGATCGCACTAGTAGTAGTGATGCCGAAAGTCTTAGCATTCTCCAGTCGAGCTCCACTGGAAGCGACTAACACAGCTCTGGAAAAGGAAATTGCTGAACGTAAGCAAACCCTAGAAGAACTACTGAGATCCCAACAAACCTTGTCCCTCCTGGTAGAGCAAACTCCCCTTGGTTTCATTGAGTGGAGCCTGGATGGTCAAGTGATGCAGTGGAACCATGTAGCCGAAAAAATTTTTGGCTATAAGAAGATGCAAGCCTTTGGGCATCGTGCTCATGAATTGATCAAGCCGCAATCTTCCGTCAAGCAGCTCCAACGAGTTCTGCAAGACTGTTTGAATTTTGATTATACCAACTGCATTACGGAAAACTACCATCCACAAGATGGCAGTAGTATATTTTGCCAGTGGCACAATGCTCCCTTAATTGAATCTGATGGCACCGTCATCGGAGTCGTCTCCGTGGTAGAGGATATCACGAAACGCAAGCTAGAGGACGATGTCCTCAGCCAAGCCTATGAAGAGTTAGAAAAACGAGTATCAGAACGGACAAAACAACTAGCAGCAGCTAATGAAGTCTTAAAAGCTGAAATCAGAGAGCGCCGCCAGGTTGAGTCGGAATTAGCCAACAACCTAGAGCTGCTCAACCTATTTTTGGAATATGTACCCGCAGCTATTGCCATGTTCGATCAGCAGATGAGGTACCAGTTTGTTAGTCGCCACTGGTACTCAGAGTACAACATCTCTGATGACAACATCATTGGCAAAAGCTACTACGACGTATTTCCAGAAACTCCTGAGCGTTGGAAGAAAATACACCAATGGTGCTTAGAGGGTTATTCAGCAGAGTGTGAAGAAGATTTGTTTATTCGCGCTAATGGTGAACAACAGTGGCTGAAGTGGGAAATCGGTCCTTGGGTTGACATTGCTGGGAAAATTAGCGGTATCATTATGAGTACTGAGGTGATTACAGAGCGTAAGGAAGCTCAAGAGTCCCTCAAACGACTTAATCAAGATTTATCCCGATCTAACCGTGAATTAGAACAGTTTGCCTACGTGGCTTCCCATGATTTACAAGAACCACTGCGAGCCATTAGTAGCTACACCCAACTCTTAGCTAAAAAATACCAGAGTCACCTGGATGCTCAAGCGGATAAGTATATTCATTACATCGTAGATGGCGCTACCAATATGCAGCAGTTAATCCAGGATCTGCTAAGTTTTTCTCGGGTGGGAACCCATGGTAAACAATTAGCAGTTACTGACTGCGAGGTAGTACTGAATCGGGTTTTAGACAATTTAAATGTGGCGATTATCGAGAGCGATGCCATAGTTACCCATGACTCCTTACCTGTAGTTATGGGGGATGATATACAACTGAGTCAACTTCTGCAAAATCTGATCGGTAATGCCATTAAGTTTCGCAGCCAAGAGCTACCCAGAGTCCATATTTCAGCGGAACTGAAGGCTAAGAAATGGATCTTTTCAGTTCAGGATAATGGTATTGGTATTGAGCCCGAGTACTTTGAGCGCATCTTCACTATTTTCCAGCGCTTGCATACCCGCCGTGAGTATCCCGGCACAGGCATTGGTCTAGCAGTTTGTAAGAAAATTGTAGAGCGTCATGGGGGAAAAATTTGGGTAGAGTCAGAGCTAGGAGTAGGCACAACATTTTACTTCTCAATACCACAGCATCATCATGAGTTAAACATTATCTAAAAATTTTAGGAACTGGCATCATGAACATTATGACAAATACTCAAGCAATTGATATTCTGCTGGTAGAAGATTCGTCCAGTGATGCCGAACTCATTTTAGAGGCCTTATGTGATAGCAAGCTATCCAGTCACTTTCATTGGGTTGATGATGGTGCTAAGGCGATCGCATTCCTCCGTAAGCAGGGCAAATATCAGGAAGCCCCACGTCCAGCTTTAATTGTTCTGGATCTCAATTTACCTAAAAAAGATGGTCGCCAGGTTCTCCAAGAAATAAAGGAAGACCCCAAGATAAGTACAATACCAATTATTATATTAACCACATCTGACTCTCAGCAAGATATTATCAATACTTACAGACTAAAAGCTAACTGCTACATTTGTAAACCCATTGATTTGGAAAGTTTTATGTCGATGGTAAAGCTGATTGAAGAATTTTGGTTAAACCTTGTTAGACTGCCATCATATCAATAAATATGGACACCCATTCCCTAAAAATCTTGCTAGTAGAAGATAACCCAGCTGATGCGGATCTTCTCCAAATCATTTTAACTGATGCCCAAGAGATTCAGTGGTCACTGGTGCAGGTAGAAAAGTTACAAGATGCTATTGATTCCCTGAGTAAACATCATTTTGATATAGTCTTGTTAGACCTATCGTTACCGGATAAACAGGGATTGATTACGGTAACAAAAACCCACGAGGTAGTACCGGATTTACCCATTGTGGTGTTAACGGGTCTAAATGATAGAGTGACCGCCCTAGAAGCATTACGAAAAGGAGCACAAGATTATTTAGTCAAGGGCAAAATTGATAGTGAATTGCTGATCCGCACAATTCGCTATGCCATTGAGCGAGCCAATACTATGAAGCAGCTTCGACAAAGTGAGGAGCAATTGCAACGACTCAATGAAGAATTAGAGCATCGCGTTGCGGAACAAACCGATGAATTAAGGCAAAAAAATCAGTACCTGCAACAGGAAATTTCAAATCGGAAGTCCTTGGAAGAAGAACTTCGTCAGGCGTTGAATAAAGAAAAAGAACTCAATGACCTCAAATCTCGGATTGTTTCTGTCGTTTCTCATGAATATCGCACTCCACTAGCCACCATCCTCTCTTCGGCAGAATTATTAGAACATTACAGTCATAAATGGTCTGCGGAAAAAAAGCGACGTCATTTGCAGCGGATTCAAACCACGGTTCAACATCTGACTAAGTTAGTGAGTGATGTACTGCTATTCAGTAAAGCTGAGGCAGGAAAATTGGAATTCAAACCCTTACCTATGGATTTGTTAGCCTTCTGTCAGGAAATTGTCGAAGAATTTCAACTCACAGCTAAGCCTGGCTTGACTATTAACTTTAACTGTACAGATAATTCAGAGCAAACCTCCTGCTGTATTAATCAGGATTGCTTTGACAAAGCTTATCTAGATGAAAAACTTTTGCGGCAAATTCTGTCTAATTTGCTCTCCAATGGGATTAAGTATTCACCGGATGGGGGTGATATCCAATTTGATCTGATCATCAGTGAACATAATACTATGTTCCGGATCCAAGATTCTGGAATTGGCATCCCCCCAGAAGACCAAAAACGATTATTTGAGGCTTTCCAGCGCAGTAGTAATGTTGGTACTATCTCTGGTACCGGACTAGGATTAGCAATTGTCAAAAAATGTGTCAACCTCCACGGTGGTGAGATTTGTGTAGACAGTGAAGTGGGAATTGGTACAGCCTTTACGGTCACATTGCCATTACACTCATCCCGTTATTCAGGTGTTAAGTCTTAGGTTAATGGTGGTAAGTCGTTAACCCTTAATATCTAGTCTAATATCATGTCAGGATAATTACCCTGTCTTGATGCAGTCGCTCATGGGGGAAACCCCCAAGACCGCGCTGCATCGCTTAATAAAAATCTCCCCCATCTCCCCATCTCCCCATCTCCCCATCTCCCCGCGCCCGGTCCCCACACTTTTATTATGGGTATTCAACCGAACTTGATATAAGGGTGTAAGTGTACCTAATCAGTCTTGCTGGTGAGCGAATTGGTGAGCACCAAACAGAGAAAGTGCGATCGCAAACCCCAGCAGAATCGGTATCGCATACCAGGGAAACTCGGACAGGGGTAAGTAAGCAGCAGCCCGGAGTCCAGTGCTGGTATAACTTAGAGGCAATAGATAGACAATCACTTTTAGGGCTGTAGGTAAGGTCCCTGGGTCAAAAAACGTTCCACCTAGGAACGACATCGGAACAATTAAGAAGTTGTTGAAAAGACCAACCATTTCCAAGGATTTGACATTCAATCCCACTATCACCCCTAAACCGGCAAACACAGCACAATTAAGCACTAGCAACAACAGAAATAAGGGATTGAGAAAACTCCATACTTTCCCAGTAAACAGCACTGCTACCAAAATCACTGAACCAGATGTCATTAATCCCCGCAAAATCCCCGCCATCATTTTACCGACATGCAAGGCTAAGGGATGCACTGGCATCAACAAGGTTTCCTCAAAGGTTTTCGTGTATAGCCGATCACCGCAAATAGAAAAGGTAGTGCCAGCAAAGCTAATGGTCATAGACGACAGCGCCACCATTCCTGGCAGAATAAATTCTAAGTAGGATTCACCAACTGCGGGAGTCATGGTCTGATCTAAGGTACTCCCTAAGCCGAGACCAAATGCCAATATGTAGATCACTGGGGAGATTAGCCCACTAGCAACGACTTGCTTGACTCGCACCCGTAACTTTAGCCAGTCCCCCCACAAAACCGTGAGGCTATCTGTGACTATAGTCGGTAACTGGGACCCTTTTATAGTGTTTTGATGGGGCAGTGATAGATTGGATTTCACAGTATCCGTTTAAATTAAGTTAATTTTCCTTTACATTAATAAATATTACTACCGACTACCACAAGATTCTATCCATGAGTTCGTAGGGTGCGTTAGGGGCGGGCTTGCCCTCATTTTCCGACTCTTCGCGCCTGGTTGGCACAGCCCGCCCCGTAACGCACCACCCAAGGGCTTGCCCTGATGTTCAACACTGAGCCCCTACTTGGCACAGCTCGCCTGGGAATTGTAACAGGCAAGATGCCTGTTCCACTCCCGACTCCCGACTCCCGACTGGGAATTGTAACAGGCAAGATGCCTGTTCCACTCCCGACTCCCGACTCCCGACTGGGAATTGTAACAGGCAAGATGCCTGTTCCACTCCCGACTCCCGACTCCCGACTGGGAATTGTAACAGGCAAGATGCCTGTTCCACTCCCGACTCCCATTAACCTAGATTTTCAAATCAAGTACTCAAAGATGGCAAGAAGCTGACTATACCAGGAAAGGCAATAATCAACACTAACACCAGCAGTTGCA
The DNA here is from genome assembly GCF_010692305.1 of Moorena sp. SIO4G3. Lineage (NCBI taxonomy): Bacteria > Bacillati > Cyanobacteriota > Cyanophyceae > Coleofasciculales > Coleofasciculaceae > Moorena > Moorena sp. SIO4G3. The sequence goes on from NZ_JAAHIG010000046.1 coordinate 21,604, forward strand.
ACAGGATAAAGGGAATCGCACCTCGGTAAATTTCCATGGTTTTCACCTCTGGTGGGGCGACACCCCGTAAATAAAACAGAGCAAAGCCAAAGGGTGGTGTCAGAAATGAGGCTTGGAGATTGGCTCCGATAATTACCCCGTACCAGACTAAGTCAAGGTTAAGCTGTTGAGCCACTGGAGCAAACAGCGGTACTACAATAAAGGCAATCTCAAAAAAGTCTATAAAGAAGCCTAGTAGGAAAATAGTTAACATACTGACTACTAGGAAGCCAATGTAACCACCGGGAAGGTTTAACAGCATCGCTTCCATTACGCGATCGCCATTCAAGCCACGAAACACTAAACTAAATGCTGTTGAACCCAGCAATATAAATATCACCATGCTGGTAATCCGCATGGTGGCATCAGAGCTCTGTCGCAGGGATGGCAAATTCAACTGACCATTCACACCAGCTAATACTATTGCGCCCAGGCAACCCACAGCCCCTGCTTCCGTTGGAGTAGCAATCCCAAAAAAGATACTGCCCAATACTAATAGAATTAACAATAACGGTGGTACCATTGATTGGATCACCCGCTTTCCTAAGGCTTTGCCACTGATATCTCGCACTTCTAGTGGTAGGGCTGGTGCTGCGTCTGGCTTGAGCCATGCTACAATGATCACATGAATGGCAAAGGCCCCAGCCATCATTAAACCAGGAATCACGGAACCGATAAACAGGTCTCCTACGGAAATTCCTAACTGATCCGCTAATACCACCAGTACTACACTCGGGGGGATAATCTGTCCTAATGTACCCGATGCCACGATTACCCCAGTGGCTAGTTCTTTGTTATAACCGTAGCGCAACATAATTGGGAGGGAAATCAGTCCCATGGCCACTACTGTTGCGGCAACGACTCCAGTAGATGCGGCCAGCAACGCACCTACAATTACCACCGCTAAGGCCAATCCCCCTCGCAGCCGTCCAAACAGAATTCCCATGGTTTCCAACAGCTGCTCAGCAATGCCAGATTTTTCTAGCATGGAACCCATAAAAATAAAGTAGGGCACGGCTAGGAGAGTGTAGTTGCCCATGATGCCGAAAATCCGCTGGGGCATAGCGGTCATGAAAATCGGGTCAAAGATACCCAAACTCACTCCTATGATGGCAAACAAAATTGCCACCCCACCTAGGGAGAAGGCTACCGGGTAGCCGATGGAAAGTAATACTAAGGCACCGCCAAACATGGCTGGACCTAACCAGTCATAACCCATGGTTTTAGTCCTCCTCCTGGGGTGCCAAATATCCAGCAAAAATTGCCCAGTTTTTGATCGCTTCTGAGATTCCTTGAAGAATCAGCAACCCAAAGCTGACAATAATCATGGATTTAATTGGATAACGGGGTAACCCTCCTGGATCTGGGGACATCTCTTGAATCGTCCAGGAATTAACAATTGCTCCCCAAGAAAAATAAATTACCATGATGCAGAAGGGAATTAAGAACAATAATGTCCCAATTAAATTAGCGATCGCTTGAGCCTTTGGCTTCAAACTCTTATAAAAAACATCCACTCGCACATGGCCATTATGCTTGAGAGTGTAAGCCGCCCCCAACAGGAACACTAAGTCAAACAAGTACCACTGAGTTTCGATAAACCCATTAGAACTTAAATTTTCTCCTATAAAACGTCCCAAGTAGCGACCAACGACATTCCACACACCAATCATGATCATCAGTGGCAAAATCCAGTAGGTTAAGCGACCGATTCTCTCGTTGAAGCTATCAATTACTCTAGAGATACGTAATAGTTGTTGCAATAGCCACACTCCTCACTTACCAGCTATTGGAATGATATTTTAACATAGCACTTCCCAAGTCGCTAAGTAGCTGGATAAAAATAAACATCCCTTTATTAAGTTGTGTAAAGTTACCAAAAATTCCTCTGTTCCCTGGTCCCTGCTCCCTGTTCCCTATTTCAACAGTTAATTTTACTTTTGTCCGACTACTTATTCCATCAAGACATTGTGCCCAAGAAGAGATAAGATTAGATAAGTTCTATCCAAGCAAAATAATAAGTGTTTGATGAAAGGATAGTGATGAATTACCAGACGATAGGTTTACCTCAAGAATTCCTGAAAAGCTTGCAGGCATTGCCACCACAGCAACAACGCATGGTGTTTGATTTTGTCGAGTTTCTGGCTCTCAAGTATGTTGAATCTGAGCCAAGTCAATCTCAGGCTCCTCGGATTTCAGGCTTGCTAGAAGGACAAGGATGGATCAGTGATGATTTTAACGAGCCTTTATCTGATGAATTTTGGTTCGGTGAGAATGATCCATTGTCAGATCAGTCTCAGGCAGGTTAATAATGAGACTACTATTGGATACTCATACGTTGATCTGGTGGACGGTAAGTGAAGGGAAGTTATCGGAACAGGTTAAAAGTTTACTGGCTGATAGGCAAAACGACTTGTTCTTGAGTTTGGTTAGTGTCTGGGAAATGCAAATCAAACTCCAACTTAACAAATTATCATTTAACTTTCCACTGGCTGAGATGTTGGAAAGACACCAGCAGACAAATGATTTGTACTTTTTACCAATTGAGTTAGATCATATCTATGCATTAGCAAGTTTACCATTACAGCATCGCGATCCTTTTGACCGACTTCTGATCGCTCAAGCTGTTGTGGAACAGATGCATTTGTTGAGTATAGATTCTGTTTTTGATGCTTATCCAATCCAGAGGCTATGGTAGAAAGCAGCCAATGGCATCATATTATCGGTGTTTAACAATAGCATTTTTATCATCTCTAACCTGCGGAATTATAACTTTACCCAATTTGATAAACACCGATGCTCTAAATAGAAAACCTTGCAATCCATCCACGTTGCACAAATCGCGGCAACTCAGACGCTACATTAATGGTTATTTTAGAATGAATAATGTAGAATTGGGAATTGGGAATTTAGAATTGGAAATTCTGCCTTCTGACTTCTGCCTTCTGCCTTCTGACTTCTGCCTTCTGCCTTCTGCCTTCTGCCTTCTGCCTTCTGCCTTCTGCCTTCTGCCTTCTGCCTTCTGCCTTCTGCCTTCTGCCTTCAACCTTCAACCTTGGCCTTTGGCCACGCTACGCGAACAACCTTAAAACCTTGGCCTTTGGCCACGCTACGCGAACAACCTTAAAACCTTGGCCTTTGGCCACGCTACGCGAACAACCTTAAAACCTTGGCCTTTGGCCACGCTACGCGAACAACCTTCAACCTTGGCCTTTGGCCACGCTACGCGAACAACCTTCAACCTTGGCCTTTGGCCACGCTACGCGAACAACCTTCAACACTCTGCGAGCACAATCGCTCCAATAACTCCTTCGGAATAGTCTCAAAATCCTCCAACAAAAAATCCATAATCGCCAGATGGCGCAACTGACCAGGAGTGGGAGGGTAACAGCGACGACTGGTGGAAAACCAGCCATTAACCGTGTGAACAGAACAGGAGCAGATCAAAGCAATATCTTCGTGAGTTACGTCCCACTTCTGGTAGAACCGTTGCGGTGTCATGCCCAATTCCAAGTAACTAATTTGCTCTCGCTCCGTGATGGGACAGGGATAGGAATTTTCCTGCTTCGGTTCCGTCTGTTGTCCAAGCTGTTCAAGACCCTCCATTGCTTCACGATAATCGATGGGATGATGTATAAATCGTTTGTTTGCCATTATGATAGAGTTACCTAAACTGTAGTTTGGGAAAGAGCCGCGCTTGTGGCCGGTCAAGCGAAAAGCGCGGCTTTTTTTGGGATGTTTATAGTATAAACATTGGCTAGGGTTGTTGTCAAGTGGAAAATCAAAAAAATTGAGACAACTTATAAATTTTTTAATAATTTTTTACTTGTAAATAATTAGGAGGTAGTAGTTAGTAGTTAGGAGTTAGTAGTTAGGAGTTAGTAGTTATAAAGGTGGATAATTTACTGCATCCCCATAAGGAAAGAATAAAATTGATTCTTTATTCTGTCTCCTATCTCCTGTCTCCTGTCTCCTGTTTGAGTTAGTAGTTAGGAGGGAGGAGTTAGGAGGTAGGAGTATTGAGGTAGGAGTATTGAGGTAGGAGGTAGGAGTATTTAGGTAGTAGGGAGGAGTATTGAGGTAGGAGGTAGGAGTTATAAAAGCACATACCAACAAGGCTAAAACCTTTATCTGTCAATGCTTTGAGAGTTAATCAGCAAGATCTATAGTTATCACCCGGTCTAACCCGACCAGAGTAAGGCGTTCGCGTAGCGGCGACCTAGGAGAATCGCACTTGGTCCGATCCCAGGCACGAAATAAAATGTTGGTTGGGTTAGACGAATGTGAACTACCCCGACGTCAACGAAGTAAGTCGGGGTAGTTCACTTACCAATTCTCTGTAACAATGTGCTTAATCATTGCCTTGCTATTTCTGTGTAATCACGCCCATAACAGCTGCTGTATTAAGCGCATTTTCCTAGAGAATTGGTAATCGATCATTTTTTTTTTGTCAGTCCCTTACGCGTCCAATATCAGCGGAAAGATCTGGATTTCAGCTTTTCCTTCATTGGGATCAGTACTCCATGTGGTATCTTTTCGCTCAGGCCAGTTCATATACTCCACTATTGGATAAACATATCCTGTAGTGTCCTCTGCATAGAAAGCCATTGTTTTCGGCAGCCAAAGGTCATCACCTTTGATGATCAGAACCATAGTCTGGAAGTAGTATAAATTCTCCGGCATGTCTAGAGAGTATGCAATCGCTTTGCCTTGTTCCCGATGCACTGTATCGAGTTGGAAAGTCTTAATTTGCGGGGTTCTATCTTGTCTTGGCACGTCAGAGTATAGGGTGTATAATTCTAGAGGACTACTAGATTCGCTCCATTGAGACCTGGATGTAATCGCCAGAAAATGAAGGGTTTTGATTCTTGGTACAGACATTGTGTATTTACTTCTCCTTTCGGTTTTGTTTGTCTACATCCTTAAGACGATTTCGCCGATAAATTTCTGAATTTTTGCGCTAACTAAAAGGATCATTTATTTTTTGGAAGTCCCTTACACGTCCAGTAGCAGGGGAAAGATCTCGATTTTAGCTTTTCCCTCCTTCGGATCAGTACTCCATGTGGTATCTTTTCGCTCAGGCCAGTTTATATACTCCACTATTGGATAAACATATCCTGTAGTGTCCTCTGCATAGAAAGCCATTGTTTTCGGCAGCCACAGGTCATCACCTTTGATGATCAGAACCATATTCTCGAAGTAGTATAAATTCTCGGGCATGTCTAGAGAGCATGCAATCGCTTTGCCTTGTTCCCGATGCCCTGTATCGAGTTGGAAGCTCTTAATTTGCGGCCCTAGATCAGGTCTTTGCACGTCATAGGATCGGGTGTCTAATTCTAGAAGACTACTAGATTCGCTCCATTGAGACCTGGATGTGATCGCCAGAAAATGAAGGGTTTTGATTTTTGGTACAGACATTGTGTATTTCCTTATCCTTTCGGTTTTGTTTCTCTACACCGTTAAGACGATTTTTAAGACGATTTAGCCGAGGAATTTAGGAATTTTTGCGCTAACCCAAAGAACAATTTAGGTGCGCTTGACCCATTAAGAATTAAATTCGCTCAAGGTGCGCTTTCCAATGGCCGGGGAACCCGGCCTTGGGTCGCACCTATCGGCAAAGCCGACGCGGGGCGCGTTCGGGTCGCACCTCAGGAAATGAATTTTGAATTTTGATAGTTTTTTCAGCTGTCGGTGGGCTTCTCGGACTCTCGTGGCTCCCTTTTCGGATGATCAATCTATCACCTAGATCAGAAACCAACTCACTCCTATCCCTCACAAACTTATGACTTGGGAGTGAACATTGGAAAGGCAAAATTAACTTAGAAAATAGGGTAGTAGCATTGACACTCCCCTTCCTTTCACAAAGCGCCGCCTCAACACACCGATAACCATCTTTATTTACTTCTATATTTACTTCTAATTTGAAGTCCAGATAATTACCCTTAATAAAAATCTCCCCATCTCCCCATCTGCCAACACTCCCCACACTCCCCACACTCCCCACACTTTTATTATGGGTATTCAACCGCACTTGATCTAAGGTCTCCTCAGAAGTAGCCGCAACAGGAACCGACTCAGAGTGCTGCAGTGATCGGCGTTTCGGCAAAGCCGACGCTACGCGAACGCGAAGCGTGGCCAAAGGCCTCAGCCGCGCCAAAGGCGATCGCACTTCTTCACCCACAACACTCTCCACTTCCTTTACCGCAACAGATGATGTCACCGTATCGCCCACAATCGCTTCAACTTCCCCATTCTCCTGGGACATTTCCCCAATTGCTGACTCTGTTGCCTCATTAGTTGGCGTAACCGATAATTCCCTATCAGTCTCATCCTCGCCGATAAAATATCCCCTCAACTCCTCTCGCAGAATGGCCCGCGCCTGGGAGATGCGCTTGCAGACATTTTGGTAGGAAATCTCTTGCTGTTTGGCTATCTCTCGATGAGACAGTTCTTGAGAAAAGTGCAAGATAAACGTCTGGTGCAGCCGACCAGGTAAGTTATCAATGGCACGGCGGATAGCAATCTTTTTCTCGTCTGTCTCCAAAGCCCTTTGTGGGGTATCGTCACAGAAAACTAATCCTTTTTCCTCTGGAATCCCTTCTATATCCTCAACATGGTTAGCGCTGCGACAATGTTCTCGATGAATATCCACGCAGAGATTATGAGTCAGCTTTGTCAGCCAAGCCTTAAAATTAGCAATTTTCCCCCTAAATTTTTGCACCTTCTCCCATGCCTTGATCATCGCCCGACTCAGGGCATCTTCAGCATTAGTAGGGTTTCCACCCATCCACCTGAGACAGCGATGATAGAGATAGTCTCGATATTGCTGCCATTGCTGCCAAAACTCTTTCTGTGAAAAGTGATGGGATTGGCTCAATGCAGTGGAAGTAGAAGTGGCTTCTAATGGAATATCTGACATCATAATTGCTCAACTTGTAGTAAATTCTAATCAAATTGACGTAAGCATATGGGCTAGATCACAGCGTCGAAGCCTGTGCCACGCACGCTACTTGAGGTGCGTTCAGTGGTCAGCGAACAGCGGTCAGCGAACAGTGGTCAGCTGACGTAACAGAGATTAAACCAATGCTTACGTGTTGTCTTGATCCCAAGCGCGAGTGGAGAGGGGCTGCGTGGGTCACCTGCCTCCGCACCTTGAAAATCCCGTGGAAACCCCGGCAGTCGCTGATGGGGGGAACCCCCGTGAGGCCACTGCATCGCTTATTCAAAAGCTGTTTGGTGTACCGTGGCACAGGCTTTGACGCTGTGATCCATAACCTGTTCGCGTAGCGTGGCCAAAGGCCTTTAGCACCTCAAGTAGCACCATCTGTAGCGCATTAGCTGTTCGCGTTCGCGAAGCGTCGGCTTTGCCGAAAGCGTGGCCAAAGGCCTTTAGCACCACAAGTAGCGCATTAGCTGTTGGCGTAGCGTGCGCGTAGCGCATTAGCTGAATGCTTAAGATTCAAGAGTATTATGATTGGTTTATTATTATTGAATCTAATAGTGGCGAGTATTTTATCGATGAATATAAAAAGGTAGCACTTTCAAAATCCCGTTCTAAACATCCAAGTGAGTACAATTACTTGGTTAAAAGAGACAATCTTAATTTCTGGGGTAGAAATAAGATCCATTGTGTTCATGTATTTCTCCTTGTTGTACTTGTCAACACATGTTTCTTGAGCTTGGCTAAGTTTTTCTCTCACCACATTTTTATGATAGCTAGTAATTTTTAAGGCCACAGTACCCCTGAGGGTACTATTACTTCTATAAGTAGTCAGTTGATTGAATGATGGCCATTATAAGGGTTTTTAAAATAGAGGTACCTTGTAGCTATATTGGGTTATCTCCCCCCAGATACTGTTGAGATACCCCCAGTACAAATATCCACAGAGCTAATTGCCAGGCCTTAAGTAGCTGGACCAAATAAACCTCGCGGTATTAACTTGTGTAAAGTTGCCAAAAATTCCTCTGTTCCCTGTTCCCTGTTCCCTGTTCCCTATTTCAACAGTTAATTTTACTTTTGTCCGACTACTTATATGCTAGGGGTTTTGTGGATAGGTGATGTCGGTTATATGCCGAGGGTCGATGTAAAGGCAGCTGTTTGCTCGGACTCTATCTTGATAGCGATCGCATCGCACCACCCATTTACCTCATTTTCATCTGTAAGTTCCAGTAACCCCAGTTACAAGCATTAAAAATCATGTAAATTGATTATTTCGAGTCTGGAGATAACTGTTGCGCTACTGTTTTAGGGTCTTTGTCTACTTCCTTTGTCTTTGAATTGAGGTCGATGTCAGGATAGAGTTTTTGTGCTTCTTGATAGACGGAAATAGCCTTCTGTATTTCCCCTTTTCTTGCTAGTTTTCCTCCCTGATGCACTTTGGCTAGTGCGGCTAACAAGTGCACCACTGTTTTTGGATCTTTATCTATTTCCTCTGTATCTGGATTGAGGTCGATGTCAGGATAGAGTTTTTGCGCTTCTTGATAGGCAGAAATAGCCTTCTCTATTTTCCCCTGTTTTGCTAGCCACCGACCCTGTCGTACCTTCCTTTGTGTAGCAAACTGTTGCGCTATTGTTTTGCGGTCTTTATCTATTTCCTTTGTTAATGGATTGAGGTCGATGTCAGGATAGAGTTTTTGCGCTTCTTGATAGGCAGAAATAGCCTCCTTTATTTTTCCCTTTCTTGCTAGTATTGCTCCTTCAATTACCTTAGGTTGTGCGGCTAACAAGTGCGCTACTGTTTTGGGGTCTTTGTCTATTTCCTCTGTATCTTGGTTGAGGTCAATATCAGGATTGAGTTTTTGTGCTTCTTGATAGATAGAAATAGCCTCCTCTATTTTCCCCTCTCTTGCTAGTATCGCTGCCTCTTGTATCTTGGCTGGTGCGGCTAACAAGTGCGCTACTATTTTAGGGTCTTTATCTATTTTCTCTGTATCTGGGTTGAGGTCGATATTAGGATCGAGTTTTTGCGCTTTTTTAAATTTTTTAACAGCATTGTTGAGATTTGGCTCTTTTTGTAAAACAAAATCCCTACCTTGTCTGACTAGAAACTCTGCTTTCGCTTCATCCTCCCAATCGGCATACTTGAGACAGGCTTCTCCTGCTTTATTATCTTTTTTATTATCTTGATGATTTTGAGGCGCAACGAGGTCAGGATGAAATTGCAGCTGATCACATCCCTCTTTTAACAAATTTTGCCAATCTAAACCCAGCCACAAACGCACTGTTTTGTCCCAACTGCTACTGAGAATCTGTTTGCCATCTGGACTAAAAGCGATATCATTGACAGAACCTTTATGACCTTTGAAAGTATGGAGAAGTTTACCGGTTTCTGTGTCCCACAAACGCACTGTGGAGTCCCTACTGCCACTGATAATCTGTTTGCTATCTGGACTAAAAGCGATATCTGTGACAGCACTTGTATGACCTTCTAATGTATGAATTAGTGTCCTGGTTTCTGTGTCCCACAAACGCACTGTTTTGTCGCCACTGCCACTGAGAATCTGTTTGCCATCTCGACTAAAAGCGATATCTGTGACAGAACTAGTATGATCTTTGAAAGTATGAATTAGTTTACCGGTTTCTGTGTCCCACAAACGCACTGTGGAGTCCCTACTGCCACTGATAATCTGTTTGCTATCTGGACTAAAAGCGATCCCATCGACATCATCTGTATGACCTTCTAATGTATGGATTAGTTTACCGGTTTTTGTGTCCCACAAACCCACTGTTTTGTCAAGACTGCCACTGATAATCTGTTTGCCATCTCGACTAAAAGCGATATCAGTGACATCATCTGTATGACCTTCCAAGGTATGGATTAGTTTACCGGTTTCTGTGTCCCACAAACCCACTGTTTTGTCTTCACTGCCACTGATAATCTGTTTGCCATCTGGATTAAAAGCGATCGCATCGACATAATCTGTATGACCTTCTAATGTATGGATTAGTTTACCGGTTTCTGTGTCCCACAAACCCACTGTTTTGTCAAGACTGCTACTGATAATCTGTTTGCCATCTCGACTAAAAGCGATATCAGTGACATAATGTGTATGACCTTCTAATGTATGGATTAGTTTACCGGTTTCTGTGTCCCACAAACCCACTGTTTTGTCAACACTGCCACTGAGAATTTGTTTGCCATCTGGACTAAAAGCGATATCTCTGACATAATGTGTATGACCTTCCAAGGTATGGAGAGGTTGACCCGTTTCTGTGTCCCACAAACGCACTGTTTTGTCAACACTGCCACTGAGAATCAGTTTGCCATCTGGACTAAAAGCGATCGCATCGACATCATCTGTATGACCTTCTAATGTATGGATTAGTTGACCGGTTTCTGTGTCCCACAAACCCACTGTGTTGTCAAGACTGCCACTGATAATCTGTTTGCCATCTCGACTAAAAGCGATATCTGTGACAGAACTTGTATGACCTTCTAATCTATGGAGAAGTTTACCGGATTCGGTGTCCCACAAACCCACTGTTTTGTCTTCACTGCCACTGATAATCTGTTTGCCATCTGGATTAAAAGCGATATCTGTGACAGAACTTGTATGACCTTCTAATATATGGAGAAGTTTACCGGTTTCTGTGTCCCACAAACGCACTGTTTTGTCTTCACTGCCACTGATAATCTGTTTGCCATTTCGACTAAAAGCGATATCTGTGACAGTATCAGTATGACCTTCTAATGTATGGAGAAGTTTACCGGTTTCTGTGTCCCACAAACGCACTGTTTTGTCTTCACTGCCACTGATAATCTGTTTGCCATCTCGACTAAAAGCGATCGCATCGACATCATCTGTATGACCTTCTAATATATGGATTAGTTGACCGGTTTCTGTGTCCCACAACCGCACTGTTTTGTCTTCACTGCCACTGATAATCTGTTTGCCATCTCGACTAAAAGCGATCGCATCGACATCATCTGTATGACCTTGTAAAGTATGGAGAGTTTGACCGGATTCGGTGTCCCACAAACGGACTGTGGAGTCCCTACTGCCACTGATAATCTGTTTACCATCTGGGCTAAAAGCGATCGCATAGACAGCTCTAGTATGACCTTCTAATGTATGGATTAGTTTACCGGTTTCTGTGTCCCACAAACGCACTGTGTTGTCTTCACTGCCACTGATAATCTGTTTGCCATCTGGGCTAAAAGCGATATCATTGACCCTTTCTGTATGACCTTCTAAAAGATTCCTTTCTCGAACCTTATCTAAGGCTGTCAATAAGCTAGAATTAACTTCATTGATTACCTTTGATTCTAAGTATTTTTGCTGGGATAGACTTTTAGCTGTTGCTTCAATAGCTTGGAGCAATTCTTCTGTAGTAGGTTTTACTGATAGAGAATACTTGATCTTGGTAGCTTCTGCTTGTAATTCTGCATTAATTGCCTGTTTACGAAATTTTAAGCCAAAATAAGTCGATACAATTGAGCTTATTGCTACCACACCTATAACAAAAGCAAATAACCCAACCCTTACCCCTTTATTTCTCTTACGCTTCTGAATACTTTGTTTAATAAACTCCTTCCCCAACACAGACAGCAAACCTAATTCAAAATAATCCTCCAAATAATTTTCCGTTTCCGTCAATTTTGCCCCATTAAACAGATAATCTGCCGATTTTCCTTTTATTTTCCACTCTTCAGCCGCCGCCTCAATCTTACGGGCTATTCTCATCCCATCCCGGTTTTCACTTATCCAACTCCGCAACAGACTCCAATGACGAATCAAAGCTTCATGAGCTACATCCACCACTGCTACTCTCTTTGCTTCTCTTCCTTTACCTACCATTTCAGTAGTAACAACTAGCTTTTCATCAGCCAATTTCTGAACTACCGTATCAATAAGTTCTTCGTTATAGCGCTGATTCACTAAATTCGGCTTTAATACTCGTCTGCGGGTATCTTCTGTCCCTTCCCCCAACTGAGTCAGTGCTAGAAAAATATGCTTAACTGCTGCTTGTTTTTCTTCTGAAAATAGCTCATACACCTCAGTCGCCCGTTGACGCAAAGTACCCATCACACCACCCAATTTGACATAGGTGTTGAGCCGCAAACAGTTATCAGTGCTTTCTTCCCACAGTCGTGTCAGGGTATATTGCAGTAATGGCAGATACCCTGGCGCATCGGCTACATCCGCCAGTATTTCTTTCACCAGTCCTGGCTCAATCTCCAATTCTACCTGTTTGGCTGGTTTTACAATTGCCTGTTTTAACTCCTCTGGTGACATGGGCATCACAGCAATTCCATGTTGTTGAATCTGCTGTGCCAAGCCACTATAGTCCTGTTCAAGACATTTACCAAAAAAGTCTGCCCGCATCGTCAATACCAAGCAGAGTTTATCCCCGGTTTTAGGTAAAGCTCCTAATAAGCATTCAAAAAACTGCTGTCTTTCTGAGCTATCCTGACACAAGGTAAAGGCTTCTTCAAACTGATCAACTACTAGTATTAGCCGCTGGGTATCGGTCACAGCGATTAATTGTCTCAACCCTTCAGAACCCTTTTTGATCAAATCCTCGGCTTGAGCTAATCGAGTCGCCCGTTCGATATCAGATAACCCAGAATCTAAAAAGGTTAGTGCTAAGGAATTGAGGGGATGTTCACCGGGCTGAAGGATTTTTATCTGCCAACTTTCACTACCCGATAACCTCCGTCCCAGTTGTAACTGATACAACAATCCCGCCCTAACTACACTAGATTTCCCACTACCAGACGCTCCCAAGACAGCCAGAAAATTACCAACACGCACCTTTTCCAACAATTGATCCGTTAAGGCAGTACGACCGTAGAAATACCTGGCATCTTCTTCCGTACAATCAAAATAAGCCAAACCCTTATAAGGACAGATACTTTTTGCCGAGGCAGCCAACTGTCTTGTTGCTGCTGTCCACCTGCGAGTCAGATTAATCGGTTCACCAGAATTACTAAAAATAGGACGCTGGGGAAAAGCATTCCGTTGTTGAGTGAGTAGATCAACTAAGGAATAGTTAGTTATCCACCGCTGTTGGCTTGGTTCTAATCCCTTGATCAGTGCAGAGGTGAGAACACTATGATTACTCCCAATGTCTTCATAGGCCAGTTCAAAGGCACGAGAAGCAGCAATGAAACACCGGTCTCTGCCTTTACCCCGGTCTCCAGGGTCTGCTTCTTTGAAATTTAGTACCTCTCCGGCATAACAGCAATCTAAAATAATAATCTGCTGCCTTACTTCACTTTCTTGTAGTAGTTCCCGCAACCATTTTAAACGAACACCCCAGTTACCCATGTCCGGGTTTACATCACTAGTTGCCAAAAAGCCTTCTTGTATGCCCTTGCTTTTTCGTAAACCATGCCCAGAAAAATAGAGTAGCGCTGTATCTGGGGGTTTCCCAGTTGGTTTGAACAATTGTACTATGGCGTCTTCTAACTGAGTCAGAGTGACTTTGGTCTTTTTACCAACGCGAATGGTATTATTCTGTTTATCCTTAACTGCCGGGAGTCGCGTTACCTTAAAGTCTCCATACTTTTCTAGTAATTGGGCTACAGCTTCTGCATCCCGCCCAGGTGCCGTTAAATTATTGAGGCGTTCATAGCTGTAGGTATTAATTCCTATTACTAAGGCATTCCGACTCATAACAACCAGCTTTTTTTTAGATAAATAAATAATTAATAGGAATACAATTGTTGTAAGCTATCAGCTATCAGCCGTCAGCTATCAGCTATCAGCTATCAGCTATCAGCTATCAGCTATCAGCTATCAGCTATCAGCTATCAGCTTATTCCCTAGGTCCCAGCGTCGAAGCCTGTGCCACGCTTTTGAATAAAGCAAGTAAACATTTGTTGAATCTGAGTTAAGTCTGCTGACGGCTGACTGCTGACGGCTGACTGCTGACCGCTGTTCGCGTAGCGCTTAAACTCAATACTTACATTTATTAAATACCATACTATGACACAATTAACGCCAATTCAACTAGAGGATGGCACAATTATTTATGTTGAAGCTACAGAAGATTTAGACATTCCTACGGTAAGCAGCCCAGACAACCAAGACGAAGAAGAAGAGGAAGAAGAAGCCCTCACCGACAAGGGCATGAGTCCTCCTGAAAAACTACGACAACAAATAATACAACACGCTCAAACCATTGAAGGGACGATCCGGGCTTACACTATTATTGGCTTAAATGCGTTTAAGAAAAAGCCAATCCCTAATGTTAAAAAAGTTACCCTAGAATTTGGGATAGAATTAGGGGGAGAAGCGGGGATTCCTTATGTTACCAAAGGCACTGCTAAAAGTAATCTTAAGATAACAGTAGAGTGTTCGCTTCCTAAGCAAGTTGAAAATAAAACTTAGTTAAGACAAATTACGCGTTCGCTTTTAGCGGAAGCGAAGCTTCATCCCTTGCAAGTAACTGAACCAGTTTCCGTAGGGTAAACACATTTACCGATGGAGTGCGTAGGCATGTTCAAAGAGAGCGTACGCACTCCATCCTGAACCCCGCTTCACCCTATCCATACTTGGCATAGCGCATCACATTCAGGACTTCCGAACATCTCAATCCCCAGAAGTATTAGTTACATCGGGCAACCCTGATTTCAACACCTACCCCATGTGTTTCTTAGGAGTTAAGCCTGGTTCTAACTCATAAAGTTGGAAATGTTGTTAAGGGCGCTCTCACTTACCCCTTCTACTAAACCTATCGTGCTATTGTTTGCTTCGATAGTAGTTGCGCTAGGAAGTTGGGTGAATGACAGAGCCCCAAAGGTTAGACCATCATCTAATAAGAATTTATCTATACCAACTTCAAAGTCAGTTATAAATTGACTTTGAGTACTTCTCAACACAAATATGTCGGCATCGGAACCACCAGTGAGAGTGTTCAGTGGACCATTACCTCCATCAAGTATATCTTCACCATTACCGCCAACAAGGGTATCAACACCATTACCGCCAACAAGGGTATCATTACCATCACCACCTCGCAGCAGGTCATTTCCAGAGAGACCAGAAAGGGTATCGTTACCACCTTGACCATTGATAACGTCATCCGAGTTGTTGAAGCCAGAGGTGTTGTTATTTAAATCATTGAGGAAGGTTACTGTATTGGGATTAAAGACGGTGCTACGAAGTTGATTCGCATTAACAACATCAAAGCTATCTTGAATTGTCAGATCGTTATCGAACAGTATATTGCCGATGCCTTGTGAAAGGTTATCGAGATCCTCAAGATTAAAGTTTTTCAGAACCACCTTATCACTGCTATTTCCCTCAAAGGTAATCTCTAAGTCACTTCCATTCTGAGTGAGAAGTAAATTTTTTGCGGTCTGTCCTGAATCAGAAAACTCTATGATATCGACTTCGTCAATAACAGCTTGAGATGGGTTTGTCCCAGTGCCAACACCTCCGAAATCAGTAATAATGTCATTCCCTCCACCGAAGGCGTCAAATCTGTCTTGTCCACCACCTCCAATTGCAATGTCATTTCCAAAGCTACCAAAGAAGAAGTCATTTCCAGACCCACCATTAAGAATGTCATCACCTAGACCACTACTAAGAGTGTCATTTCCAGAACCACCGTTAAGGTTGTCGTCGCCAAATCCACCACGAATAGAGTCACTACCGTTCCCACCATTTAATGTCACATTAGGATTAGAGCTTGAGAATAAAATTCCATCGGCGTTGAGAGTATCATTGCCATTTCCACCATTAAGAATGTCATCACCGTCTCTTCGGGTCTCTAGAAGATCATCGCCATCTCCACCATTAAGAGTGTCACTAAGACCTCGGCTCAAGAGGGTATCGTTACCAGAGCCACCGTCAAGAATATCAATTGAAGGTGTAAATCCAGTTCTTATTTCATTGCCATCTCCAAAGAGCTGATCATCACCATCTTCACCAAAAAGGATATTGGTACTTGAAACTCCACTTGTTCCACTAGAAAGAGTGTCATTACCATTCCCACCAAAAATAGTATCTGAGGCGGGTCCACCATCGAGGTTATCATTACCTTCCCCACCAAAAAGGATGTCATTGCCAAAAAAATCATCGATAATATCATTACCCACCCCACCAATGATAGTATCATTGCCACTTTGACCATTGAGAGTATCGTTGCCAAGTTGACCATCAATTAGATCACTACCACCTCCACCATTGAGGCTGTCGTTATTCACAGTACCTGAAATTATTGCCATGGTATTTCTCCTTGATTTAAAACAGTGATAAAAATCAAAACTTATGTTGCTGATATCAATAACAGCACCCTTAAATGACTGATCAATTCAGAACCGAAAGCTGGTTGACTGACAAAAGTTCACATAGGGCGATCGGTGCAGGAATCGGTGTAGCGGTGCGCTACCCTACGAACACTCATCCAAACCCACTGATGGAAGCATCTTTTCCCACTGATGGAAGGTGTTACCTTCTCAAATTGGCTACAAATGTCATATTCTGACTGGGTGACATTACTCAGACAGGATGACAAGCGAAAACTCCCGTATCTATAATGCCCTTCTTAGGTTATTGGGTCAATCCAAACAATGGGCTGATATCAGGTATCTACATACAAGGCGTCTCGATAGTAGTTGGACTAATTCACTCAGGTAGCGTAAATCTGACAAAATGGACTATGTACATCGACTCAAGTCCTGTGTTTGCCCAACCTAAACAGGCAAGGGGTCTCCCGTTATACCCGGAGGGTTAGCGGGAGGGGAATTGCCTGTTTAGGTTGGCTGATCGAGGCCACATTCCGCAGGTGCGATCGCACTCCATCCTGACCCCCGCCTTACCCTATCCATACTTGGCATAGCGCATCACATTCAGCTGAGGGGGCGACATGAGCCCTGAAAAGCTTACTAGATTCTGCTGCTTCACCCGATAGATTATGAGGAACGCACCACCCAAAACCTTTGATATTCATGTTTGTTACCCTAATATTTTCTCTTTAATTGTAAGTGCGATCGTGTTA
This sequence comes from Moorena sp. SIO4G3, assembly GCF_010692305.1. Classification (NCBI taxonomy): domain Bacteria; kingdom Bacillati; phylum Cyanobacteriota; class Cyanophyceae; order Coleofasciculales; family Coleofasciculaceae; genus Moorena; species Moorena sp. SIO4G3. Next base: position 38,594 of record NZ_JAAHIG010000046.1, read on the forward strand.
TACTAAGTAAAAAAATATAATCAAAAAAACGTAATTAATCATGACAGCAAATAGCACTAAGCGAAAATCGACTCATAGAAAAAGTTAAAAAACTGTCCCTTGAACAAATATAACAATAATACAGGATATATAGGGTTTTTCGTAGCTATGAGAAACCCTATAGTCTTATTAAAGCGGATTTGGGTACAGACCCCAGATCCAACTTCTTCAAAGTCTGAGTAATAGAATTATTAACAGGCTAGATACCAGGCTGGCAAAGGTTGTCCTGATTGAATTCCATAGGAGCCAACGTGGTTCAAAGTCCATACGAGCCGCTTTTTGTGCAGTTTCATCCATCTCGTCAATATTCAGCGTTTGCAGTTTGTTATTCAAGGGTATGTTAATGGTGAAAGTCGGCAATTGAACAACTAGAAGGTAAGCAAGCACCGCTAAGATTATGAGCAGACGCTCCGCTCCCTCCAATTGCCCGATGCCAAGTATCCCTGAAGCCATTAGAGCCAAGATTGAACCCACCCAGACCAACACAAAAATCGGCTGATTATTCTGAATAATGCCATCCATTACCTGAAAAGCTCGGATAAACTCCCGGTCACTTAAAGTCTTGATACCCGGCATGACTACTACAGCAAAAGCAAACACGAAGCCTGCTACCAGAGAACACAGCAATGTAGCCAAGATCAATGTAATCTGAAAAACTCCTTCTATTGACATGGGAAAACCTCGTCTGTTCTATTGATTCCGAACTATTCTTCCATTTCTTTAAGGGATGCCATGAACTCGGAGCCAGTGAGTCGAGGATGATTACCTGCGAGATCATACAATGCAGGTTTCTTGTCAATGTAAATTTCCCTGGCAAGCTTAAATGGCTTTAAGTCGTCAAAAGTACCCATCCAAAGCACATACAGGTTTGCCTCTTTCAAGTGATAAAAAAGATTCGTGCCACAACGGTTACAGAAACCGCGTTCTGCCCACTCTGATGAATCAAATCGAGTGATGTTCTGCTCACCGTTAAAGCTGACCTGACCAACACTCACTGCAAAACCCGGTCCACCATTCCATCGCAGACAGATATCACAGTGGCAACTATGAACGTCCGTCTCTACCTCTTTGGCGGCATATGTGACAGCACCACATAAACAACGTCCTGTAGCTTCCATTTGAACTTCCTTAAATTGGTGATCAACTTAAAGCTTACATTTAATCAGCTTTCTTGCAGGGATGAAATTGTTACTGGCGGGTGTGCCTTGGGGTGTGCCTTAGGGTAGGTGGGGGCAGTCTGGATGGGGGATTCTATTGATGCACCAGACTCAAAACCAGATCTCAAGTGATTGGACATGGTTTGCAGGATTTTTGCGGAGCGTTCCACAAAATTAAATGAATTTTTCAGAGAATTCAAAAGTCTTCCCTAGTCCCATTAGACTCATATCTTGAGCAGATGACAACGTACTATATAGCGTTTATCATAACTATGAGGTACACATTGTTTTGACTTATTCACTATTATCTGCTCCCTGCTTCCTGCTCCCTGCTCCCTGCTCCCTATTGCCTGTTCCCTGTTCCCTGTTCCCTGTTCCCTAAAACCCATAAATTTGTACCTCATGAGTGTTATAATTTATATAATACCCACAATACTTTTGAGGGATTTGAGATGGCATTGAACTCTTCTACTTCCAGTTCGCCCAATACAGATAATTGGCAAACATCCTTACATAAAGAAGAATTCTACACTTGGCATAATTACCGTTGTGCCTATGAAGTCTATACCCCAACAGATGACAGTGCTAAGACGAAAACTCCTCTACTATTAGTCCATCCTATCGGTGTTGGACTATCACGCTTTTTTTGGCATCGCTTTTGCCAGGAGTGGTTGAACACTGGCAATGGTCATCTAATTTATAATCCCGACTTACTAGGATGTGGCGAAAGCGAAATGCCCCCTGTTGCTTACTACCCTATTGATTGGGCTGACCAGTTACACTATTTTTTAACAACTGTAGTCAAAAAACCGGTGATTATGCTAGTGCAAGGGGCTTTATTAGCTGTGGCACTTACCTTGATCCAAAAGCAAACTGAACCAAATTATATTAAAGGGTTAGTACTCTCAGGTCCTCCGTCTTGGTCTCTGATGACAGCAGAAACTCAATACTGGCAGCAGCGAGTTGCTTGGAATCTCCTCGAATCTCCTTTAGGTAGTGCCTTTTTTCGTTATGCTCGTCGCCGTCAATTCCTGCAAAAGTTTTCGGAAGATAAACTGTTTGCTGAGAGTTCTACAGTAGATAAGGAATGGTTAGATAATCTCCAAAAGGGAGCAATTAATCCAGCTAGCCGCTATGCAGTTTTTTCTTTTTTGGCTGGCTTTTGGCGACAAAACTATCAACAGGCGATCGCTAATACGTCTCAACCTACCCTAGTCGTAGTAGGAGAGCAAACTTCAAGTATTAGTAAGCTGGGTAAATCTGAAACACCAGAAGACCGACTAGCTCAGTATATCAAGCATCTTCCTCAAGGTGAAGGTCGTAAAATTCCTGGTCGTAATGTTTTGCCTTATGAGTCAACCTATGAGTTTGTAAAAGTTGTCGCAGATGCTATTTCTTGGTTTGAGTAGCAATTAAAAGTAATCTTAGAGGATATCTGAAAAGTTTTTTTATACTGAGTTTTGCCCCCCTAGCCCCCCAACTTTGGGGGGAACAAGAGTCAATTTGCTTCTAAAAGTCCCTTCCGGTGCGCTTTCCAATGGGCGAGTAAATCGCCCTTGGGTCGCACCGCAAAATTGGGGGATTTAGGGGGCTTAGATGTTGCAAATGAGACTTCTCAGACAACCTCTTAAGATAACAGTAGAGTGTGAGCTTCCTAAGCCAATTAAAAATCCAACTTAGTTAAGACAAATAGCTCCAGGGTAAACACATTTACCAAAGAAGTCAACATTAGCCGATAGAATGAAATCATTAAAGGACTATAAAATTATTTTACGTCCCGATGACAACTAGCGTTTCTTGCAGTTATGAGGTACAATTATCAAATTCAAAGTCCCCCTTGTTAAGGGCAGGGCTGTTTCAAAGTCCGACTAAAACGTCATTTGTGGGGAGGTGGGGAGATAGGGAGATAGGGAGATAGGGGGGATTAAAGCTAATAAAAAGTTATTTTTAACCTGAAAAAAAACCTCTCCCCAGCACCCCAGCTCCCTT
>NZ_JAAHIG010000460.1:0-6316 GCF_010692305.1 Moorena sp. SIO4G3
TAATCAAAAAGTTTTAACCCTTTTACCCATAGCCGACTAACCATAAAGGCTCCACTCTTCTAAGGTTTCGTCTCCGGCACACGGGAACGGGGGAGACCCAACGCTTAGGGAGATAAGCCCACGCTCGATTAGTTAAATTAGGCTCGATATGCGCGTTTTTAAACGGGTATTTGGCTTAAATATTGCCTTTCCTGGATAACTAATTGTAAGGCATGTCGTAGAACTAAGAATCCCCGCTCATAAGCGGGCGGGGAGTGTCACAGCTAAGAAGACTAAGGGGAACGGCACAGCTCTTTTTGAGCCAAGTTCGTTAGTAGTGTGTTTAAACTGCCACAAACCGTGTGACTAAAATCCTACTGTCAACGTTGCTAGTACCCGGTTTTTAACCCCATGAGCAACATTCGCTCACAATCCCCTATTTTTAACTTGGGGGGGTTTTCGGATTCTTACTCCATTGCCGTCGATAGCAATACTAGTGGAATCTAAGTTTCCAAATAACTATATAGTAACCATACCCCCAAACACCATCTCTGAAAGACTACAGCACCATTGCTGGCAAGCAGCAGAAATGGGCCCGCGGAGGTATAGGATACTGAATTAAATCAATTAAGGGATGTAGCGCCGACCTGAGGGGGTTTCCCAAATTCGCGTTCTGCATCAAGACAATGCATAAAAACAATCCATAAAAAACTAATCAATCACACGAGCAGGGTTGATAAACTCAAACTCGCTTCTAATGCATGCCTTACTCTCAAGCAATGAACATAAAAGACTATTAAGCTATTTTAATCTTTAACAAGGAATAGACAAACCCGCTTAATTCCATGTTAAGTTAACCAAAAATGATTTCAAGCCAACCCCTACCCTTTAGGGCTGGGGATACGAGGAGTGAGCTACAATTATTGCTAATCCTTTAAATACTTGGAATCTATTTTTGCTGCTGATGGCGGCTCGACTACTCAAGTAAATGGTATTTTAGTCGCCAAAGCCAACAAAAAAAAGATCTGGAGTATTCCTACTCTGGTGGCTCAGGTTTATTTTAGCCTTCCATTCTATCTCATCATCCCAATGATGGAGAGAATCCCGCCAATTCTATTCGTGGGAAGGATGTCAAAATAAAGTTGTTTCTAGAGAAACCCAACCGCTTACTTCACCAGTAAAACCAAGAGTTATCTGCAACAGGAGAAGCCTAATATGCTACACCGCAAGATTTATCAACTCTGCTGCGATGGTCGTGAGGTCTGCGTTTTCTTGCGGGATCAGCAACGTTGGATTGAACACGCCCGCATTGTTGATATCGAGGGAGATTTAGTCACAATTCGTTATGAAACAGACGAAGAGGATGAGATCAGTTCCTGGGAAGAAATGGTCCGCTTGGAAAGCATAGGCTCTGTGAGTCACAAGCTAGCTTCTGTTTTCCGAGGTAATGTTGATCCGATAGTCTCTGATGATTGTCCAGAGGCTGAACAAATTCACCCCCGCTCCCAAGACTTAAATCAGGACTAGATTGTTCATTGTTAATGGACAACCAACCGTTAAGGGTGAGTAAAAGCTAATCGAAAATGTCGCAGAGTCTACCAAAAACTCTTATTATTTGTTAGACTTAAATTAGGGTAACACCGAAAGCGATTATTATGTAACTTAAATTAAAGCCGAAAACCAAGGGTTTAATAGTTGCGCTTAGATCCCGGTGTTATAACTTTTTTGACATTTTTATGGCGCTCGCGGGATATTCCGTCAGAGAAGCGCGGAGATACCCCCTGGATGCGAAAGCATCTTGCATTGGCGGACGAGGGTCTATCTTGGTAGACTTTGGTAGCTAAAAAGTATCGGAAAATTGATAACTCACAACTAGCTAGCAATTTTCCCTTAACTATTCGTTACTCAAGGGGTTCTATCCGTTCAAAAACTGGACAGTACCCCTCCAGTGTTACTTTAAAACCATAGAGAGCTGAGGCTGGATTCCAGCAGCGCTGACCTCTTTGGTACAGACAATTACCACAACACTCGATATTAATTGGTATCTTAGCTCTGCCCCCTTGTTTGAGTAGTTCTCGTTGTGACAATCCCCGCAAGACCAGTTCTTCTCCTTGCCAGCGGGCTTCTAGTAAACCAGTATCAGCGAAATTTTGCCAACGAGGATCCGTTGCGATCGCCGCTGAAAGAGTGATATAGACAAGTGTATCTAATTCATTCAACTCTCCTTCATAGTTTGTTTCCGTTGGTAGAGCTGGTCTGATAAAGGTATCACCAATGGGAAGTTCTACCAGTGTTCCTGCTGCTGGCGTATGGAGGTGATATCGATTTTGTAACTCTTCCAAACCAGCAAGATCAGCTAGGTAGGTAGGAGAACCGTGAACAAAAATCACATGTTGAGGTCGAAGATTATGAATCAACTGGGTGGTGCCCAGACAATCCCCATGTTGAGCCAGCAGATAAGTTTCAACCTTAAGCCATCCGTAGTCATCCATTAGATCCTCCAAAGATTTAAGATGTTCCGGTTGCAGGACAACCCAAGAACGGTTCTCTTGCTGCGAGTACTCCCTCCAATCTATGTTTAAGTCAGTGAGGATAATACAGGGAGATTTACCGATAGCATCTCGCTGCTGGGGATCTAACCGCCGCACCCGAGGACGTACCCGCTCATCCCAAAACAAGGCTTGATGTCGGGCAAAATTTTGTACTGAGCTGGGAAAGTGAGACAGCAGTTCTAAGTAAGCATTACAACCATCAGCCACGGTTCCATTGACCCAAATATCAAGGTCGCGTCCTGTAAAGTTGTGATGAGAGCGCAGGAGCATCAGGATTTCTTGACCTAGGCCTAAGGTAGGCACTGGCAACACAACTGAGTTATTGGTAGCAATGGCCTGCTCAATACGCTCTACTAGTTGATTTTCTTGTTGCCGCCGATGGGGATGTCGAGCAGTGCCATAACTGCCTTCTACAATTACCACATCCGGCTGTGTCCCCCTGAGCGATTCAAGGGATAATCCCTCCACCAGCCGTGAGTTAGACAGGAAAAAGTCACCGGTGTAAAGCAGTCGGTAAGTTCGATGGCGAGTTGTGTAAGTGAGTAAAAATGCTGCTGCTCCTGGCAAGTGTCCAGCTGGGAACAATTGAGCAGTGAGTCCCTCACAGAATTCTACAGGGGTAACCCACGGGAGAGCTTGACAAAATGGGAGAATATCCTCAGGAGGCAGTTCCGGCCAGTTGAGTAGTAATAGTTGAGTCGTTACCTCACTGGCGTAGATTGGTAATTGTGGAAAAGTTTGGTGAAGAGCCAGCAATCCCTGACTATGGTCTGAGTGAGCGTGGCTACACAGGACTAAATCTGCTGGTGGTATCCCATCGATCTGTAGGGGGGAAATGTCTTCTAATCCACAATCAAGGAGAATGCGGTGTGGCCCCATCTGCACCAACAAACAAACCCCTTCTGCACCATGACCAACACCGTAAGGAAAGCAGGTTAATCGGTCATCCTGATCAGAGGATGCTACTGGGCGTTGATTGCTCATGAGCTTCAACTTAAATTTTAGCTAATCTGGCTCCGTTAACCCACGTCTTACTAATCAGGGAAGGGTGAATGATTAAGCCTTGGAAGAGGCAGACAGCATCGGCGATCGCCAACGGAAAATAAGGTGGAACTATTTTTACTAAGGCTGCATCTTCCTTGAACGGAAAATTCAACGGATTCTTCCCCAGTCAAAACAAACGTGGTAGAGTTGTCACTCCGTAGCAATTTAGAGGGGTTTGTATGTTGGATATACCCTATAGGTCACTCTGGAGTCTATGAAAATCCCACACCCTACCCCTTAGGGTGGGTGTGGGTAGTTCTCAACTAGTTTCCCTTCTTTCGAGGTCAGAGTCAAGAGGGGATAAGGGCTGCCAACAACATCACCACAGTAGGGAGTTAAGTAGGCATGGACTAGCGAAGTTCCTCTAACCTCTAAGTGAGGATTTTAATTTTTTGACACTCCCCGTTTTCTTGATGCCTAGAAGGCAGGGGCTTGGGAAAATCCCCGTGAGCCCCCTTACACTCCCCGCTCTAAGGCCTTTGGCCACGCTTCGCGATCGGTCAGCATCTAGACTTTAGCCTCTGCTTTGATGCCAGATGCATGGATTTTTCCAAGGCTAAACGATGAAGGCTTTTTGAAAGCTCAGCAGCTGACCGCTAAAGTAAATACTGGAAGCTTAGTGTGCAGAGCCGTTGCCGTGATAATCGTCTGAATCATAAAATCCGTTCTTAGTCCCAAAAAACAGGCACAAAGCAGTAAAAGCAATTGTTAGTACCACTAAAACCAGTTTTACTTCCATTTTCTTAATAACTCCTCATGGCTGTCAGAAAAAACCGTCACGTTCATTGTAACTCCCTCTTTCGTCCAGAACCTACCTCAATCCCCTGCCTAAGCTGTCACGTACTTAATTTTTGGGTTGAGGCTGATGGGGAGATGGGGAAATGGAGGTGGGGAGAGGGTTTCATGGTTTGTTTCATAAGATGAACAGATTCAATTTAGATGCGTGTTAGCTTAAAAGCCATGGCTACTGTAATAGTATTATATTGCTATATGATTATATTTAATTAATGAGAGCGAGTATGGTATTATTTCTATCGGTGTGTTTGTTGGGGTTTAAACGCCAAAGTAATAGTCAGCTTAGAAAAAATGGCAAGTACAAAGTACCAGCTTAGTGAGTACAGCTTAGTGAGTACAGCTTAGTGAGTACCAGCTTAATGCGATCGCTATGGGTAGTAACTTAGGTAAATTACGCACTATCATAGAAGCTGCTAATCGCGAACCTATACCAAACTCAAGGTTTTTCCCTACCATACCGTTCTAGTTGGCCTAAAGCTGCACCATTTAAAACCACCACAACCAGATCATCTCAATTACTGCTCTAGCCGGTTGAAGTTTTATATGAAAGAAATCTATAAAATTAAGCGTCGCCAATTACTTAAACTTAGCTCGATAACTCTTGGTAGTAGTGTTTTGGCAGCTTGTAATAATCAAACCTCTACACCATTAACTACAGAAAAAAAAGGTAAATTAGATAAAATAAAATTTGCTTTGGGGTGGAAAGCTGAAGCAGAATACGGTGGTTTTTATCAGGCTGTCGCTACTGGAATTTATCAAAACTATGACCTAGATGTTATTATACAACCAACAGGTCCTCAGAGCAATCCCACCCAATTATTACTGGGGGGAGTAGTTGATTTAAGTATGGGACAGGCTGTTGATGCTATTAGAGCAGTGCAACAAGGTATTCCCAAAATTACTGTAGCAAGTATCTTCCAAAAAGAAATACGAATTCTATTGGCTCATCCAGGGGTAGGCAATGACTCTCTGGCACAATTAAAAGGTAAACCGATTTTTGTGGCTCCTGGAGCCATCACAACCTATTGGCCCCTACTCAAGGCAAAATACGGTTTTACAGATGACCAGAAACGCCCCTACAACTTCAATGTTAGCCCTTTTTTAGTAGATAAAAATTCAGCCCAACAGGGGATTTTGACCTCTGAACCATACATTATAGAAAAAGAAGGAGGCTTTAAGCCAAATATATTATCCTTAGCAGAGGCTGGTTATAATCCCTATACTTTCACCATTGAAACCACGAAGAAACTCGTTGAAACTAACCCCGATCTGGTGCAGCGATTTGTTGATGCATCAATCAAAGGATGGTATAGCTATCTAGAGAATCCCGAACCAGCCAATGAGCTGATCAAAAAAGATAATCCAGAGATGAAGGATGACCTCATTGCCTATGGTCTGGATAAGCTTAAAGACTATGGTATTATCATCTCTGGCGATGCCGAAAAACTTGGCATTGGGGCAATGACCGATCAACGTTGGGAAAGTTTGTTCAATGAGTTAGTTACGGTTGGTGTACTTGATGCAAAGACTGATTACAAACAAGCCTACACCTTGGAATTTGTCAATAAAGGAGTAGATTTTTATACAAAAAATTAGTTAACATTATATATTAGTTATATACATGTTAATATCCAAGTTAATTAGATATTGTTATTATACATTAATTTATATCTAGTCTTGCCAAGCCAGATTGATAAGTTCAAATATTAACCGATTCTTAAGCAATGATTATACCTCTTGCAAAAGTAGTTTTATGATACTGTTTTTATAAATTTTTTTCCGCTGTTACCTGTTACTTCCGACTTCTGCAAGAAGTATCGATAAACTTAGAATCTGATTTTCTCCCGTAGACGCAGCAACTAGGTTTTCTGCCCCAAGAGTACTTTCTACTAAGGTTAACTCATACTTATCACTCAACTTAGGAATGTAGGGTGTAAAGGAAATTG
>NZ_JAAHIG010000461.1:0-6313 GCF_010692305.1 Moorena sp. SIO4G3
GCCATCAAAGTTTTCTGTTTGTTATTCAGTTTTAACTTGGTTTTGAAGGCTCTGAGCATAATTCAGGATAATTCTTGTCTCCGTTGTCGAGATGGTGTTTTAATCCCTTGGATAATTCCTGGCTTTTCCGATCTAGCTACAGTCCTGACGTTAACGCCGACGCAACTCAGCGGCTTCAAAGGGGTTTAATGTACTTGCTCCGCTGAGTGACCTTGGCAGCCTACTGATAATAGCGTGTTGTACCGTAAAATGTCAACTAAGTTTTTGCTCTCAACCACGGTAACTCTGCCATGCCTGCCAAAACATATAAATTGATAGGGAAAATAACAGGGTGCGAAATCCATTGCTCACCACTTGGTCTGGTAACTTTGGCAAAAAGCGAGTACTAATTTGCGCTCCCAAAAAGCCTCCTATACCCAGGAGCAGTCCCTCAATCCATAAGACATTTCCCTGTAAGGCATGTCCTGCAGAGGCTGAAACTGCTGTAATGACGATTACCCCTAGACTTGTCTGAATCGCAGTTTTAATCGGTTCTCCTAGGAGCAACATTTGGAGTGGAACCATAATTGTTCCCCCACCAATACCAAATATACCAGCTAATAAGCCAGCCAAACCACCTGTCGCTATCCTGGCTACAGTAGCTTTGGTGGAAGAGTTTGAAGAACGTCTGTTGTTTAGTGCTCTTTGAGATTCCTGTTGCGCTCTAGACTTAAGCTGTTTGCGTAGTTGGATCAAATATATCGTAACCAGTAGCAGTATCCCAAAGGCTACCAGTAACAAGTAAGGAGGGAACAGGTCGGCTAGATAGGCACCAATTTGTGCTGTGATTAGAGCTGGAAATCCGATGCCAATTACACTTTTTAGATCAAAGTAGCCCATCCGCCAGTTTTGCACTGTACCAGAGGTAGCTGTAATCACAATCGACAGACTACTGGTAGCAGCGGCTTGAACTGGTTGATATCCTAATGCCACTAACAAGGGAACGAGCACTACACCGCCACCAATGCCGAGAAATCCGGCAAGAATACCTGCTAATAAACCGGAACCAGCAAAAATCAATAAATGGGTAGGAGTCATCCCTTTAGATCGCCTTTGGCTAAATGCACTTTTTTGCTAGCATAGCTGCTCTTGAGTCGTTTTTTAATTAGCGTTCGCGTAGCGGCTCGTACCGAGCATCGCGCCCCGGGTAACCAAACGCGAACGCGTTGCCTAAAGGCCAAGGTCAATCCCATTTAGCTGGCAATTTAGCTTCATCCGCTCTTATGCCTCACAACGAACATGGGCAGCATGAGTGTCAGATGAATTGCGGAGAGGGTATATCTCGTTTATATTAGATATAGTAGGGAAGACAAATTAAGAGCTAACCGCCACCTACTAATCAAAAATATAACTTATTGTATTGTTAACTTATTGTATTGTTCCGGCGCGGAGGGGCATCCCGTGTCGTTAATAAAGCTTACCGAGTATCCGAACCGTTGGGTGGAGTTGGTAAGAAGCCCACACTGTAATCTTTGATAAGCGTGTGGGAGTATGTCACTTCTGGATTAGTTCATTGGGTATCGCCACTTTAATCACAACGGTTTCACCTTCGGCTTCCCAATGAGCGCTCGCCTCCACCTGGGAGTTTAGTTCTGGATTCATTGGTATTGCCACCTTGATCGCCACTTCTTCACCGACTGTTTGAGCAACACTAGTAGGTTTTACCCTAGGCTGAGCCACTAGTGAAATAGGTTTGAGCAGGGGTTGGGAGCTATTGTCCTCTTGGAAATCAGCAACAGTTGCCATCGCCTGTGGTGCTGGTGCTACCACAGCCATTTCACCATTGAGTTTGGTAAGGTTAGAGCTTGGTACCTCAGTGGAGCTCATTGTGCTGAGGTTTGGATTACGCTTAAACACAAATCTGGGCTGCAGGAAACTTTTTAATAAAAGCCACAGCAAGCTGAATTCTCCAGGGGTATCACAAGGTTTCCACTGACCCACACCACAAAACAGCATTTCAATTAAACACCGTGTTTGGGGTAAACTCATCTGCTGATTAAATCCTATTTGGAGAGTTGGACTTTCACTCGTGAGGTCTGTGTGAGTAATCTTTCCTGGTAGTCGCAAGTTCTCCCCCATTATTTTCAGACTTACTTTGAGATTGTCTTTAAGGGAGATAGATAGCTTCTCAGTCAGCTTGATTTGAGCACCTACTTCAGAAATCCACTTAGTGATGCCCCAATAGGTTTGACCTCCTATATTTATTCGCACCACTTTACGTAAGTCAAACCATTCGTTAGTATTCGGATTAGGAGAATCCAAAAGGATTAGTAAGGCGATACTCAGCACCAGGAGATTGTAGCCACTCCAAATCCAAGCTAAGCTCATGTGTTGGCTAAGTTGGGCTGTTTCCAAGGATTGCAAACTGCTGCCTGGTATCAATAATTCGGTCAGATTAAACCCAAAACTAATTGCTGTAGCAACGAATACAATAATCAGCGGCGATGCTAACTGCCAGTTGTAATTAAAACTCTCCCGAGATATTCCTTTTGGGGTTACTTTAAATCCTCTCGAAAAAGGATTAAGCATTGTCTGCAACACCGTTAATCCAATGGGGAAACATGACACTACTGAATAAATATCTGACATGAAAGCGGAGCGAGAGCCGCAGTTTATCCAGGAGAACACAGAAAACTGTAGCAAATAGAAAGGAACTAAAAAACACAAGACTTCAGTAGCTGTTGCTTTAAAGAAAATAATCCCGAAAAATGTATACGCTATGGGAACAATTAGAAAATAAATTCGTGACCAGCTAGTAAACCAATAAAGCAACCCATCTAAATGAACCAGTCTTTGGAGATTAGTAAGTCCAGGAATTCTTAATGGATTTGCGTCTAGAAAAAGTCCCTGTAAGGTACCTTGTGCCCATCTTAGCCGCTGAGATACATGACTTGCGATATTCTCTGCTGCCAAGCCAGCACTTAATTTTTCATCAAGGTAAATTAACTTATAGCCTTGAGCAGATAAACAAACACCAGTATAGTAATCTTCAGCGATGGAATCGGTAAAAAATCCACCAATACTTAAGATTGCGCTGCGCCTGACCACAAAAGACGTACCACAACATACAATACTATTTGTGCTATCCCGAATTGGTTGAATATGTCGATAAAATAATTCTTCTTCTGCCGTCAGAATGTTTTCTAAACCTAAATTATAGGCAACCGGATCCGGATTATAGTAGCTTTGGGGAGTCTGAACTAGAGCGACTTCCTTATCCTTAAAGAAACCCACAGTCCGCTTGAGGAAGTTTCTAGTAGGAATAAAATCAGCATCAAATACAGCAATTAAATCCCCAGAGGTTTGAGGAAGGGCATTGTTTAAATTACCTGCTTTCGCATTAATATTATTTGGTCGCGTGATATACTCGCACCCTAGCTCAGCTGCAAGTTTTTTCATCTCAGGACGTCTAGTATCATCCAGAAGATAGATCGTTTTTCTTGCATACTCTAAAGCTTGACAACCTATAATTGTTCGTCTTAGTATGGAGGGATGTTCATTATAAGTAGGAATCAGGATGTCAACAGAAGGGGTAAAACGACCACTAATAACCGATAATTCACCCCAATCAGCTTCCCGACTTCTATCTTTTATCTGGGACAAGAAAAACAGCTGAATGGTACTACCAACTAGCCTCAGTATTTCCGCTAGTAATAACCCCAAGCTAAAGACGCCATTGACCATGGTATCCAGATTGAGGGTAAACAGCGATCGCCACAGCACATACTGAACAGTCAGCAGTAGCAAAATCCCTACCACCACAAGCTGCCACTTAGAGCGAGTTTTTGTCATAATCCCTTAACTGTAATTCCAGTATTGTCATTAGTTCTTGGATCATTAGTTCTTGGCAGAAGACCCCTATTACAGCCGATTGGGTTGAGGGGAGGGGATTGCCATCACCTGTAGGTTCATAACCAGTTTAGGCTCATAACTCGCTTGTTAGCACGAGCTAATTCCTTAGCTTCCCTCACCAGCTAAGGGGTAGACCGTCGCTTCCACGTTGAGTCAGACACCGACAGCCATTGTTTATCTTAATGAACATTTAACTTGCTGATTGTTCACTGTTGACCGTTAACCCTTGACAGTGAAGATTACTCTGGTGTCAACACAAAATCCGTTGCTTAAATTATTCTGCAGCTTAAATGTGTATCTGCCTGTGACCATTAACCCAACTTAGTACAGTCTAATCCGACCTTTGGCCCTACCTATGTTCCATAACTTTGACAGAGTCGCCCCTACCAAAGGGCTTTAAGGATGAGCCACTGTATTGGCACTTTGACTGAGACTATGGGTCGATCACCAACAGACTCTTAAGAAGGTTTAACCTTGCTTAATTTAACATAATACTTTTTTAATTGGCGGGGGACAGCTTGGCTATTATTTCATCCTCTTGTCCCTGAACCCAGTTAGCAAAGCGCTTGGCTAGGGGTGGCACACATACCAGTGGGTTAGTAAAACCAGAAAATATATAAACTCCTTCGACACCACTGAAGGAACCAACCACTGGCAGACCAGTGTTGCTGAATGCTACTAAACAATGATGCCAGGTTCCTGGTAATTTCTCAAGAGCTGGTAGAATTTTACCCACTTGAGTACGAATTTCCGCTTCTCCTTTATCTGGCGCTATAGTCGCGTAGGGGTCTGTCAGCACACGGCTCAGCTGACCCATCCGTAAACTGCCATCTAAAAACTGTACTGCACCTGCATCAAGAATGGGTCGTATTACCTCATGACCAGGCTTATTCCACAAGTGTTCAACTGACTTATTACTGGCTTGCTGTTCCAGTTGAAACCGTTTTGTATCTGCTGGTATAACAATTGTCTGCAGCTTGATGTCAACTCTGGGAGTTTCAATCATCTCCTCATGAGTGAAATACAAGTAGACAGGAATTCCGGAAGCTTTCAGTAAGGTACGACTGAGTCCACCAGCACAGACAACTGTGTTAGCCGTGTGGTAGGTGGCTGCTACTGTTTTGACTGCCTTGATAGTATCTGAACTACTTACCAGTTCCACCACACGAGCAATTTCGATTTCCCCCCCACAACGGCGGAAAGCGTTCAGGTAACCTTGGGTAGTCTTTCCTGGATGGATATGCCCTTGACGGACAGTAAACGCTCCTGCGATCGCATTTCGATTGAGTAGGGGTTCGAGGGCACAAGCGTCCGCCACACTCACCCAAGTTGGGGGAGTAGCACAACGGGCATAATCTGCTGCCAATTGCTCAGAGTCATCCTTGAGGTCAATGGTCAGCAATAAGTCTAATTCCCGGAACTGTGTATCTGTTTCTAATTCCTCAGATAAACTTTGATAAATTTCTCTAGCTTCCTGACATAGCACTCGAGTTAACCTTGATGTTCCTGACCAATAGGCAAGACCACCATAGCTATAGCGAGTTGCTCCCTCTAGGGTAGGATGTTGCTCCAAAATCAGAACACTCAAACCCTGGCGACACAATTCGTACCCAAGTGCTGCTCCGGTAATGCCACCACCAATGACAATCCAGTCATATACTTTCATCGTATAGTCGCATATTGTTATAGTCTAATTGGGTGTTTAGCCCAAAACTGACTCAATTCTAATGATTAGGGGTGGCAGTAGCAGGGAACCGGCTACAAAAATAGCAGTTATCGCTGAGATCAGCACTGCACCAGCCGCACAATCTTTAGCAATTTTAGCAAGTTCATGGTACGTCTGTTTAACAGTTAGATCTACGACCGATTCAATAGCTGTATTTAGCATCTCCATAGCCATGACTAGCCCAGTGGTTAGTCCAATCACAGCGAGTTCTACGAGGGGTATTTGTAAAAAAATGCCCAAGGTAATGGCTAGAATGCCAATGACTGTATGGATGCGGAAGTTACGTTGGGTGAGAAAGGCATAGCGAACCCCAGCCCAGGCATATTTGAAGCTAAGCATTAATGTCGGAGCAATTCGCCAAGCCAAATCTCGGTTAGGTTTGACTTTGGAGTCAGAGTATTGGGGTACTGGTATAGATAGCTCTTGAGTCATTGGCAAGGTATTAGACACGAGAAACTGAGTTTGATAAGATTCGGCCTTTGGTAACACCATTTATCGGTTCAGGGATAGGTCTTGGGTATACCTTCATCTTTCCCATATGGGTTAGGAGGATTAACCTTTAGGGATATACTGAAAAGCACAGCATACTTCTAGGAATCATTTGAAAGACCTACCCTCTGAAGTAGAGTCTCCTGCTGATCCAGCATTCTCACTAGACTTTCCTCATCCGGATGATCCCATCCTAGAAGGTGAAGT